>CAMDKT010000614.1 GCA_945900935.1 Candidatus Sulfopaludibacter sp. SbA3
AACGATGTGCGCTCGCCGCTCGATAATTTTCGCCGCCGTCTTCTCCGAATCCATGTCAGCGACATTGTCTTCAAACGCCTGCCCGGTCATCCCGTGCCCGACGATATTGATCAGCGAAAGGACTCGCGTTTTTGAAGGCCGGATGACGCGCTCCAGCATTTCATCGAAGGTCCGCCAGCCCGCCCCGCCCGCGTCCACAATCGTCGTTGTCCCCGCCGGCAGCGCCGAATCGTCCGGATTGAGCGAACCGCTGTACCCGAAAACATGCGCGTGCAAATCAATCAATCCCGGCGTGACATAAAGCCCCTGCGCGTCGATAACCTTCCGCGCCTCGTCGGCGGGAATGTTCGCCGCCACGCGGGCAATCTTGCCGCCGGCCACGGCGATGTCCATCACGCCATCGATCCGGTTTGCCGGGTCGATCACATGGCCCTGCTTGAGCAGCAAGTCGTAACGCGGCTGGGCCCACAGCAGGCCGGCGAAGAGAAGCAGCATCGTTGTCGATTTCATGCCTGCCGCCGCGCCGTCCAGCGCGCCTTGCCGTACTCGCCAAGCTCCAAATCTCCCGACATCGCGTCGCCCTCCACCTGCCCATTGAATGTATACGAAAGGCTTTGCCCGCCCGCCGGCAGCGTCGATTGAAATGTCACGCGGTTGCCATTCATCTGCCCCGCCAGTTTGCCATCCAGCGACCAGCCAAAATGAGTGCCGGTGACTTTGTTTCCGTTCAAAGTAAGAAACAATTTGTGCGCCGCCGTTCCGGCAGTGTACTGAATCGTCACATCCCAGCGTCCGTTAATCGCCGCTGTTGGTGCCGTTGGCGGATCGGCGCGGCGGCCCTTCGGCGCGGCGCGAAAGATCTCCGTCAAGCGATCGGCCACCGCCTTGTAATCCTCCGGCTTCATGGCCACCGGGCGAATCAAAAATGACGTTCCATTGCCCGATGCGTGCGACATGATCCGCGGCTCGCCGTCGGATAATTGCTTGCCCACTTCTCCGGCCGTCAGTCCAATCCGCGCCGAATCCCAGGAAACATGCAACGTCGGAAACGGTCCGCCGCGCTGCGGTCCGCGAATCTGGGCCTTCACGCCGGGAACCGCCGAAATGCGCTCGGAAATGTGCGCGAACCACCCCTCCCACTCCTTAAATTCGGCCTGTAAGTTCCGCGTCTTCAGGAAGGATTCCACCGAGACCACCATGCCAACGATCTCTTCCTTGCTCACCTTCATCGCGCGGCCAAAGGCATGATGCGGCGCGCTGTTGGCCCACGCCGCGCGCACCAGATCTTTACGGCCCAACAACAGGCCCGCGCCCTGCGGTCCCCGAAGAATTTTCCCGCCGCTGTAGGCGACGAGGTCCGCGCCGAGCGCCAGATACGGATTCGGCGTGATCAAATAATCCGCCGCCGCGTCGACCAGAATCGGAACGCCCGCCTTCTTCGCAATCGGCGCAACTTCCTTCAAGCCGAACTTCGCCTCGCCGAAGTGTTCCCCCAGGATCTGAATCATTGCCGTTCGCGGTCCCAGCGCCGATTCCAGTTCCGCCGCCGAGTTCACTTCCACAATCTCCACGCCCAGCGTCCGCGTCGCATGATCGTAAACATTACGGGATTCGCGCGGCATGATGACCTGGTTCTTCAACCCCCGCAGGTCCGGCAGTTGCTGCATTTTCTCCGGATCGGCGCCCACGATACACGCCGCCGTCGCATGGGTCAAGGCGGCCGCCGCGCCCGACGTCACCAGCGCCCAGGGAACCCCCAATATTTCCGACAGCCGCGCCGACGCCCGCTCCATCAGCTCATCCAGATTCACATGAAACTGCGCCGCCTGCTCCATGGCCGCGATGACCTCCGGCAATGTTCGCGAGCCGCCGTTGATCGTTAAGGTGGCCGTCGTGTTGATGAATGGCCGCACGTCGAGACGCCGATACACATCGGGCGCTTGCGCCATCGCCGCCGGCGATCCAGCGGCGAGCAACCCGGCCGCGCTGAAAACATCCCTCCGGTTTACGCCGGATCGTTTCTTGAGGTTCATTCGAGCATCTCCTTATGCGCCCAAGAATACTACGGTTTGCAGTGGCGGGGGCCGGTCGCTGGCCCCAATTATCCACGAACTCTCCCCCACGCCGTCAACCACTTTGCCGTTTTGCGCGGTCACTCGGCGCGAAACCGCCGGGCTGAGCCCGCAACAATCTACGAATTCTACACACATGCCACCAGCGGCGGTCCTCGTCTTGCCCGTTCGAGCAAAGTGTGCCGGTCGCTCGCGAGATGACGCCGGGTCCCCAGGCGGCTGGCCAAGCCACTCCCAATATGCTAGGTTACATGTAACCGTTCCTGCGGAGGTTGTGTGGTCAGAGCATCAGGATCCAAGCAATCGAAAATGAAGGTGCGCGAGCATCGTGAGAGGCTGCGCGAGCAGGGTCTTCGCCCAATTCAGATTTGGGTGCCGGACGTGCGGGCGTCAACTTTCAAGTTGGAGGCCCATCGCCAGTCGCTCGCCGTGGCCGCCAGCGCCCATGCGCGAAAGGATCAGGCCTTCATCGACGCAGTGTCCGATTGGACCGATGCCGATTGAGACGATAAATGAGGCGCGGCGAAATTTGGACGGTTTCAGGCGGCAAGGACTACGCGGGCAAACCGCGTCCCGTCGTCGTCATTCAAGATGACACCTTCGACGCCACCGATTCCATAACCATATGCGCGTTCACCACGGACACGACGGACGCGCCTTTGTTTCGCCTGCAAGTTGAGCCGAACGAGCGGAACGGTCTGCGCTCTACTTGCCGGCTGATGGTAGACAAGATCACCACCGTTTCGAAGTCCAAGGCCGGATCACGAGTTGGGCGTCTGGATGAGGAGGATATGCGGCGGCTCAATCAGGCCGTCATGGTCTTTCTTGGGCTTGCCGTGTCGCCGCGAGCGGGCCAGAAGGAATGACAATCGCATTGGCACCGCCGGGCGCACGGCCCATCCTACTTCCAAAATGGCGGAGGAGGAGAGATTCGAACTCTCGGTAGAGTTTCCCCTACGACGGTTTTCAAGACCGGTGCCTTAAACCGCTCCGCCACTCCTCCGTCACTACCAGTTTAGCGGATCACTTCCCATGCCAGGTGTTCCAATTCCGGTGCCAGCAGCCGCGTCCACGCTAACTGCACCGCGTTCGGCGATCCCGGCGTCGAAACCACCAGTTTTCCTTTATAAACGCCCGCTGTCGCGCGGGACAGCATCGCCGCCGCTCCCACCACCTCAAAGCTCAACATCCGGAAGAGCTCCCCAAATCCGGGCAGCGTCTTCTCCATTTTCCGGCTCAACACGTCAAACGTCGTGTCTCTCGGGGCGATTCCCGTCCCCCCGTTCCACAATAAAATCCGCGCCTCCGTTGCAGCCAACTCGTCCAGCACCGCCGCCACCTGATCGGGTTCATCCCTGATAATCCGGTACCCCGTCACTTGGTGCCCCAACGCCGTGATCTGTTCCCGCAGCCACTTCCCGTTCCCATCGGTCGCCTCTGTTCGCGTGTCGCTTACGGTGATAATGGCGATGCCGATCACGCCCAGCGACTTCGCCTTCTCGCGATGTTCGTTCGTACTTTGCGATCCCGTATTCATCTCTCCAGCGTAAGCGATATACTGCCATTCACTCATGCAAACGGTAAACCAACTCTTTCGACTCGACGGTCGCACGGCCCTTATCACTGGCGGTTCGCGGGGGCTGGGCGAAGAAATGGCCCACGGCCTGGCCGAGGCCGGAGCCAGCGTCTACATCGTCGCCCGCCGCGAGAAGTGGCTACTTCCCGCCATTGACGCGTTGCGCGCGGCGGGCGCCAAATGCGCCGGATCGGTTTGCGATGTCTCCGACGCCGCGCAAGTGAAGGAGACCGTCCGCCTCGCCGCGGAGGCGTTCGGTCCCGTTGATATCTTAGTCAACAATGCCGGCGCCACGTGGGGCGC
>CAMDKT010000615.1 GCA_945900935.1 Candidatus Sulfopaludibacter sp. SbA3
GGCGTCCGCTCCGTCGCGTTGGATCCTGTTCTCGCCTCGCTCCTCGGCCGCGGCAGCGGTTCGGAGGTTTTCGAGTCAAATAACTTGCTCTATGGCTACTCCGCCAGCGCCGCAAAACGCATTCGCCGTTCCAACGCCCACATTTCGGCCCAACGCGCAATCATTCCTGGCAACGGCTTCTTCTTGACGTCCATTAACCGGACCGTCGGTGCCGGATTTAGCCATAGCGTAAGCCGGGACCTCGCTTTCAACGGCAACTTCGGCTATTCCAAATTATCCAGCCTTGGCTTCACCTCGGGCGATTTCAAAGGATGGACCGGCGGCGCTAGCGCTACTTATAAGTTCAGTGAAAACATTGGTATGAACCTAAGTTACGCTTGGCGTACCTTTGATTTGCAGCAAACCACCTTTGGCCGCACAGGCTATCGTGTAGCCATTGGCCTCACTTACTTCCCCGCGCAAGGTCCCGCCGGCCTGTTCTAATCTGTTCTCAATGCCTCCGCTCCGTAACCTCCTGGTTGATGACGAGGCCCCGCTTCTGGCTCTCCTCAAGCGTCATCTGGAGCGCGGGGGGACACTCCGTCGGTGCCTGCATTTCCGCCGAACTGGCTCTCGACGCCATCGAATCTCCCGGCTGCCGCCCGGACATCCTCATTACCGATGAGACCCTTCCATGCCTTTCCGTCGCCGCACTCGCCGCAAAGCTCCTAGGAGTCTGCCGGAGATAGATTTCCCCGGTTCCGGCAGCTAAAAATATTTCAGCCTGAAAATGTCTTGAGCGTTGGTTTGTTCAGCCGTAGGATATGACTACGGCAAGCGATTCCGAACGGACCACCTGAATCAGAGTTTGCTGCTGCCGCCGCCGCTGCGCGACTGGTTGCCGGAGGGGCACTTCGACGCCGGGCCGGAGCGGGGCGGCGCAATCGGGACAGCGCGGAACGCCCTCGTTTTCGGCGGCCGTATCGACACGCTGATAACTGCACAGTGCGCAACGTGTGAGCCAAATATCACCGTGAATCTTCCGGATGTTTTTCGATCCGGCGCGGTCGTGGAGGCCGTCGGCGTTTTGGGTGATGAGCGTGAATACCGGAGTGCGGCGTTCAAGTTCTACGAGCGCGAGGCGGCTGGGATTGGGATGAACCCCGGCGATGAGCGAGCGTCGCCACCGATACCATTCCCAGACGAGTTGGGGATCTTTCGCGAAGGCTTCGAACGTGGCGAGATCTTCCGGCCGAAAGTTGCGCCAGAGGCCTCCAGGGCCGAGAAAGGTGGGGACGCCGCTTTCAGCGGATATCCCGGGGCCGGCGATCAAATGCCGCGCATCTTCGAGAGGGGTCATTCTTCCGACGGAAGCACGGCCACGAATTCGCCGATGACTCTCTGCTTGAACTCGTCCGCCGTGAGATCCCATTCATCGAATGCCGGGTTGAGGGGAATCATGCGAATGCGGGTGTGTTCCCAAGTGCCATCGTCATGGACCTGTTTCTCGCTTCGATAGATTTTGACAGTGAACCGGGGCGTCTCACCGGAAGTGCCGCGGTCTTGAATGAGCAGTTTTTGGCCGTTCCGGCTGCCGCCGCCGTGAGGCCTGAACAGACACAGGCTGCCATCGGGAATAAGCGGTTCCATTGAGGGGCCGACGACGGTAGCGGCGAACATGCCTGGCGCTGGGCGGATGCCGGGGGGTGGGTCAATCGTTCTGATCGTCTCCCCAGGCAGTTGTTCTTCGCTCAACCCGCCAGCGGCCGCGCGGAGCTGAATAACAGGGATCGCCCCAACGGAGTTAATATTGTCGCGATACAGACTCCGCAGTCGCTTCTCGGCGTCAGCAGCCATCGTGACCTGCCGATCCGTCGCGCGCACGACGCCGGAGAAAGCGGATTCAATATAAGCCAGCGCCGCCGAAGCGCCCTGGTCACGGGCCATCGATTCTATAATTTCTTCGAGTCCTGAGAGCACGTCCGCCTCCTCAGAGGCGAACGAATCCCAGTCCCGGCGGGCCTTCACGAATAGCTGGTTAGCCTCTTTGTCCAGCAATACCACTCCCGCGTTTTCGGGCCTACCGCCGGGGAGGCAGACTTCGAGAACGATGTATTCCATCGGTCGCATCTGCAGGGCGGTGGACATACGGGGTAATGACCTTATCGGCAGAAGTTACTTGGGCTTGCAATCACTTAGGCTTAACATCGGCTGAATACGGATAATAACCCTTGCGCGCGCGAACCGTGACATTCGGCAACTGCACAGAGACGCGGATGTTCCTAAACACCTTCGGCTGATCGGCATTGTCCGGAATATAGCGCAGAATATACTGCGTGGTGACCTCGCCGGCCGTGGCGGAAACAGCCCGAAACATCCCTCTGGCGATCTCTGAGGCATACCCGCCCGTGCCAACCTTTATGGCGTAGTTGCCTTCGTCGGACGGTGTCGACAGGTAGCCGGAGATGTCTTTGTACAGCCCTTGCAGCGGGTACTCCACGCGCCCGCCGGTCTCCTCGGCCAAACGCAGGAGATTCTTCTCCCCAACCGTGTTAAACCCGAAGGCGACCGTGGAAACGCCGTAGATCGTCACCAGATTACGCTGCGCGATTTCGACCACTTCGTCAAGTGTCTTCCTGCTGGCGTTGTCGTGCCCATCGCCAATGATGACAATGACGCGCCGCGGTTCCAGCGGCTCACCCTTCACTAGGCTGCGCGAGGTGCAGGCGGTGTATATGGCGTCGTAGAGCGCGGCCCCGCCGCCCGGCTTCAGCTTGCTGATTTTTTCGGTGATCTTCGACGAGTCATGCGTGGTATTGACGGCGAGTTCCGCATCGTTGCCGTAAGTGATCAGATAACCGGAGAAGCGCTTGTCGTCATCGGGGATCAGCGCGAGCGCGAGCTCAATGGCCGATTCCTGGTAGTTCTTCCAATGGAGCCGGCTGGCGTTGGAGAGGTCGAGCAGGAAGCCGACGACAACCGGCTGGTTGCGTTCGCGCGAGAAGTAAGAGATCTTCTGCAGCTTACCTTCGTCATAGATCTTGAAATCTTCTTCCTTCAAGTCGGTTACGAACTTGCCCTTGGCGTCGGTGACGGTGATGGGGACAATGACCTCGTTGACCGATACTTTAATGGAAGCGGGCTGCTGCGCGAAAATTGCGGAGCCGGCGAGACATTGAATAAACGCGGAACGGCGCATAGCTAAATTATAAGGGTCGCGGCGGTTGCCGTGACCCTGAAGTTTCGTAAAGTTTCAACACGGCTAATTCTCGGGGGCCGTATTGGGACGTTTCTTGAGCTTCGGACGCTCGTCTTCGTCTTCCTTTGGCTTGTTTCCGTCCTCATCGGCGTCGACGGGACCGGTGGTGGACCCTGGGGCGCGGCGCAGCCGGGGCTTGTTCGTATCGGGCTCCTCGCCCTTTCGGCGATTGAGCATGGAATTCAGGCGGGCCTTCACTTCGTTGAATTCTGACGTGGTGACGACGTATTCGGGCTTGGCTTCGAGCAGCTCCTGAATATTCTTCTGCGCCGTTTCGATGCGGTCATCGGTCAACGGGTGCGACGAGAAGACCTTGGCCAGCGTGCCCGGTTTCCGCTTTTCCAGCGATTGGAGTTTTTCGAAAAAGTCAACGAACGAAGTGGGATCGTAGCCGGCTTTGTAAAGGTACTGGAGGCCCAGCAGATCGGCCTCGCGTTCAAAACTCCGGCTGAATTGCAGGAAGCCCATCGGGATCAGAATACTGGCGCCCTGCCGGATGCCGTAGCCGGCCCAGCCGCCCATGAAGATCAGCGGGAGGGTGGCGATATTGGCTATCTGCCCGCGCGTAGCCTGTTTAGTCCCGTGGCGCGCGGCGATGTGGGCGATCTCATGCGCCATCACCCCGGCGAGTTCGGACTCGCTCTCGGCCTTCATAATCAGTCCCGTGTTGACGAAGAAAAAGCCGCCGGGAAGCGCGAAAGCGT
>CAMDKT010000616.1 GCA_945900935.1 Candidatus Sulfopaludibacter sp. SbA3
CACAGTCCTGTCAATAGCTATTGTATAGCGACGCAGCTACACTTTGCAAATCAGTATTTCCGTATATACACTGCGAGACGCGTTAACTCCCTCTCTATCAGTACTTTGCACGGAATTGGAAGCGCTGGCCTAGGAAACTCCCGCTAGAGATCCTCGATAGCCAGAAATTTACCTTTGGCGAAATTATCCTCCAACTGCGGAATCGATCCCCTCATGACCTTGTTTTCCTTGCCAGTCTTGAGCGGGACAGCACCGGCGCGTATCTCTCTCCCGCAGTCCACTATTCACAAATCGCCGCGGCGTCTCCGGTGCCGGTCTATGGTCTCGCATCTACCATCGGACAGGGACTCCTCGGCGGTTCGGCCAACACTGGAACCAACCACGGCGGGCACATCGGGAAAATAGCGCTTCAAATCCTCGGCGGCGGGAGTCCCGCCTCAGTGCCATTTGTCGAGGACGCTGAGAACGTGATCCTCTTCGACGCGCGCCAAATGGCACGCTTCGGGGTCTCTGATTATCGCCTTCCGCCCGGCACCCAAATCTTCTTCCAAAACGATAGTCTGCTCGAACGCTATCAAGCATGGATATTCCTCGCCGTCGCCTTCGCCGCGATGCAAATGATCATCATCGGCGGACTTGTTATCAACATTCAGCAGCGCCGCAAAGCGAAGCGGGATCTTCTTTCTTTCAACGTCCAACTCGAAGCCCGGAACCAACAACTCGCCGCCGCCGCCGAAACAAAAAAACGATTCGTCACCAACATGAGTCACGAACTTCGGACTCCCCTGAACGCAGTCATCGGCATGTCCGATCTCCTCCTCGAGACGCCTCTCGATCCCCGCCAGCGCGAGTTCGCTGAAACCGTCCGTAACTCCGCCCATGGGCTCCTGGGCATCGTCAACGACGTCCTCGAACTCTCCCGCGCCGAGGCCGGTCATATCCGCGTCGAGACCTCTCCTTTTGCCCCCCAGCCTCTCTTCGACGAACTCGTTCGATTCCTCACACCCTCCGTTACCGCCGGCGTCACCATCCACACGTCCGTCCATTCTGCCGTCCCGCCCTTCCTCGTCACCGACTCCCACCGCGTCCGCCAAGTCCTTCTCAATTTCCTCTTCAACGCCATTAAATTCACCCCCAGCGGCAAAATCGAACTCTCCGTCACGCCCGATGGCGACGGCCAATTCCGCTTCGCCGTAACCGATACGGGCATCGGCATCGCCCTCGGCCAGCTCGAGCACGTCTTCGACCGCTTCTATCAAGTCGATGACTCCTCCAACCGCCAATACGGCGGTTCCGGTCTCGGTCTGGCCATCTCACGGGAAATTGTCCACGCCCTCGGCGGTCAAATCGGCACCGAGTCCGTCCTCGGCCTTGGTTCCACGTTTTGGTTCCGCATTCCAGCAGCCGCTCTCGACCACGCGCCCCCCGCTCCAGAGGCGCCCGCGCCGCCTCCAACCGGCCTCCGCGTCCTGGTCGTCGAGGACAACATTGTCAATCTCCGCGTCGTCACGCTTTTGCTCCAAAAACTGGGCTGCTCCGTTCAGACCGCCCCAGGCGGCGCGGAAGCAGTGTCCTTCATGACGAACGCCAGTTTCGAGATCGTTTTCATGGACGTCCAGATGCCCGGCATGGATGGCCTTGAGGCCACCCGTCAGATCCGCCGGCTCGAAGGCGAAGGGCGCCACACTCCTATCATCGCCCTTACCGCCGGAGTCTCTTCGGAGGATCGCTCGCTCTGCATCGAAGCCGGCATGGATGATCACCTCGCCAAGCCCATCTCCCGCGACCGACTCTCGCAAGCCCTCTCCCGCTACGCCCTTAAATCCGCCAGTTGACCTCATCGCCGCCCGCCATACAGTTTTGTGGCGGCTTCGTCCTGCCGCAATGCGCGAAGGCATACGCTAGCATTGAAAAACACCACCATGAATATCACCGGCTTCGGACTGCCTTTCGCTTATGGCGATCCGACCAACTACGGCGGCGCGGCGGGCGCGAACCTTTGGGCGTGGATCACTACGAACATGCTAGGAGAAGGCGAATCCGGCTGCCGCCGCGGACATTTTCTACCGCCGGACGATGTGGATGATCGTGTTCGGCACGATCCATTCCTACCTGCTGCTATGGACGGGGGAAATTCTTTATGAAGATGGCTGACTTGTCGCGAAGCACGACGCTGATGGTAGCCGACGCCAGCGGAGCGTTTCGAAGAATGGGCGTCGGCGACTGGACGCGCTCGCGAGGCGATGGCGCCTGGACGCGGCTGGAGATTTTGGGGCACCTGATTGACTCGGCCGCGAATAACCATCAGCGTTTTGTGCGCGCGATGGCGGAGGGGGATTTGGTGTGGCCAGGCTATGACCAGGAAGCGATGGTTCGCGCGCAACAGTTCGGGAGGGCCGCGCCGCCGCTGCTGATCAGCCTCTGGGAGAGTTTCAACCTGTATTTGGCGCGGTTAATGGCGATCGTTCCGGAACAGCGGCTGGGGGCGTTGTGCGTGATCGGCGGGGCGGAGGCCGTGACGCTCGAATTTCTGATTACGGATTACGTGGCGCACATGCAGCATCATTTGCGGCAGATTTTTGAGGGGATGGATGTCTCTGCGCGTTGGGTGAAGCTCGATTAACGAAGCTCAGCCCTTGCAGGCGGTTTGCAGGACGTTAATTAATTTGTCGATGTCGGCTTCGTCGTTATAGAAATGCACGGAGAGGCGGAGACAACCGTGACGCGCGCTGGCCAGGATTCGCTCCGCCTTCAAGCGCTGAACGAGGATAGCGGGATCCAAATGAGGGAAGTGCGCGGCGGTAATGGGGGAGTGCTTGTGGAGCACAGTGACGCGGGCGATTTCATGCAGGCGTTCCTGGAGGATCGCGGTCAGCTCCATCACGCGACGCTCGATCTTTTCAGGGCCGATTTCCAGGAACTCGCTGAGGGCGGCGTCCATCGCATATAAGCAGGGAAAGGCGGGCATGCCGCCCTCGTATTTTTCGGCGGACTCGCGGAAGACGGGGGCGCCATGGTGGAGGCGATTCACGTTTCGCCAGTCCTCATGGCTGCGCCAGCCAATGATGTTCGGTTGCAGTTTTTGGCGGAGTTCGGGGCTCACGTAAAAGAACGCGGCACCATTGGGACACAGCAGCCATTTATAGCCATGCACCGCGAGCATGGAGGGCTGGACCTGTTCCACGTTGAGCGTGAGCGCGCCCAGGGCCTGGGTCGCGTCGACGTAAAAGAGGATTTCGCGTTGTTTCAGGAACGGGCCGATTTGATCGAGGGGCGGGCGGAATCCGGTGGTATAACTGACCTGGCTCATCAGCACGGCGCGCGTTTGCGGGGTGATGGCATCGAAGAAATCGGGCCACTCGACTTGCACAAAATCGACGCCCTTTTCCTTCAACAGCGCGGCGTAGTAGAGCTGATTGGGGAACTCATTGGTGAGCGTGACGATACGGTCGCCGGGCTTCCAATGCGTACCGCCGAGGAGGAGTGAGAGGGGCGTGGCGGCGTTGATGGAAAAGGCGATGTCTTCGGGGGAGGCGTGAATGAGTTGGGCGGCCTTGGCGCGTGTGCGGTCGATGTCGTCGAACCAGTTGAGGAAATCGGCGCAAGCCAAGTCGTCGCGGTGCTGAAAATGGGCGGTGACGGCGGCGGCGGTGTTTTGGGAGAGCAGGCCGAATGTGGCGGAATTGAAGTAGGTCCAATGGGCGAGGGCGGGGTAACGGGAACGGATGGATGGCCAGTTGGGGGTCATGGGGTGCCAGCGAAATCGGAGCGCCAGATGTGAAGTGCGCGCGTGGCGAGCTGGTGTTGGCGAGCGGAAATGGTGTCAGGGGTCCATTCCAGTTGGCCGATTGATTGCGTGAGCGCATATGCGCTTCGAGCGTAAAGCGGGAGCTTTTCCGGGAAGGGACGCGCGGCGGCGTCGCGATTGAGAGCG
>CAMDKT010000617.1 GCA_945900935.1 Candidatus Sulfopaludibacter sp. SbA3
CGGCCAACTCGGTCCGGTGGACGAACTCGCCGCCGTTATTGAGCAACCCGGTAACATACGCAATGGCAGGAGGCTGCGAAAGCGCCCGCTTGATCTGGTTCTGCACAAACATACAAAAAGTATGCGCCGCGCAAAACAAATTGTTCAGCGCTATTTACGGGTCAATGGCAGGTCTAGCGAGGCATTCCGGCCCAGGCTTCATCGCGAGCTTCCTCGACCATTGCCTGGAATTCCTCATCGGTCATGCCGCTGCTGGCAAAGTCCGCGCGAAGCGGCGCGAGAATCTCGGCAAAAGTTCGCGGCACCGTTAATTGACGCTGCGTAAGCCACGCCAGGTATTCCTCCCGTTCCTTCCCCATGTTCCGGGCGCGCTCTTCCAGGATAGGAAGCAACTCGTCGCCGATGGAGATGTTGAGGGTGACGCTCATGGAATTAGTGTAGCCGAGAAACGGCTCGGTCTACGGCGAAGCGGGGAGCGCGGGCATGCCGTCCACTTCCAGGCAGAGTTCGATGGCTTCGCGGATTCTCAGCATGACGTCATCGAGGGGCTTGGCCTGGGTGTGGCAGCCGTGGAGTTGGGGAACGGAGGCTACGTAGAAACCTTCGCTGTCACGCTCGATTACGACGTCGAATTGTCGCGGCATAGTTTCAGTTTTCAACGTGGCGGCGGCAGATAGGATGGTGGGAGGGGAGGGCAACTTGGGAAGAGTTTTTGACGCCGATGGGATTGTCGATCAATGCGCCGGCGCGGAGGCTGCGAGTGCCGCCGAGCCAGGTTTCGGGGATTGTGAACGAGAAGAGGGGAGTGAGCGCGATTATGGCGCTGCGATTGGCGCGGTACTTTGGGTGTTCGGCGGAGTTGTGGCTGGGCTTGCAGCAGGACTTTGAGTTGGATGTGGCTCGGGATGAGGCTTGGGAGCGGATTGCAATTGAGGTATTGCCGCGGGCGAGTTGAGGGGGGCGAGCCTGGATTCGTTCCAGTGCCATGATGAGGGAGGAGTAGTTGAGTTGATGAAGGCCTTGGAATTTGAGAGCGTAGTCACGGACTCGGAGTTGGCATGGCGAAGGACTGGCCGGCAACAGTTCGAGGCGGCCTATGTTCCAGAAGACGCTGTCTACGAACAGTTGATCCAGGATGCTTCCGATCGATGAGGTGGTCCTGATCCGGGTGCTGTTTCGCCATGGGGTTGGCGGAAAGGTACGACCGGCGGTGGTGGTGCTCAATACATCCGATGATGATTTTGTGGCGGCACCGGTTACGTCGCAAGCGCGGGTGTCTGGCTTTGATCTGGCGTTGGAAGATTGGCAAGGCGCAGGTTCGTAGGGGCCGAGGATTGCGCCTGGGGTTAGGGGCGTTGGGGTTTTCTATTTTACATGGCGGGGGGTAGGATAGTGTTATGGCGGCACGACACCTTCCTTTGATTTCGGCGGATGAGTTTTTGGATCAGGAGGAGCGGTCAAAGACGAAGCATTGGTATTACGCCGGAGTTGTGACGGGGATGGCGGGGGGATCGCCGAGGCATGCTTTTCTGGCTCTGAATCTCGGCAGTGAGTTACGGGTCGCACTTCGGGGGCGAGGGTGCCGGGTGGCGGTGAGCGATCTTTTGTTCCAGACCGGGTCAAAGGAAATGTACTGCTACCCGGACGTGATAGTGATCTGCGGGCCATTGGCGCGGATGGAGGGGCGGCCGAATATCGTTACGAATCCTGTTTTTGTAGCCGAGGTGTTGTCGCCGAGTACGGAGGGGGATGACAGGGGAGTGAAGTCCGATGAATATGAGGCGAGTCCGACGATTCGGCAGTATGCGCTGCTATCCCAGGACCGGCCGCGAGTGGAGATACACACGCGGGGCGAAGACGGGATTTGGCGGAAGGATGAAGTGAACGGGCTGGAGGGGGAGTGCGTGTTCTCGTCTTTGGAATGCAGCGTGCCGATGGCTGCTTTGTATGAGGGCGTGCTGGAGGCTTAGGACGCCTTTGTGGCGGTGATTTTGCCGGTGCGTTCACCGGTTCATTTGCCGTCGATATCGGCGGCGAAGGAGAGAATGGCGAAACAGAAAAGTTGCATAGGGAGATGATGGCCGCATATCTTGAATAAGACACCTATGACTCCACAAGAAAACGCGCAACACCTTGGGCTCTCGTTTGAAAAACTGAAGCCGGGGTATTTGAACCTTTGCATACGCTCGGGGAACCATTTGATTAGCTCGGGGCATGTGAGCACTTTGAAAGGCAAGCTGGGCGCTGGCCTGACGACCGAGGAAGGGTATACCGCGGCGCGGGAATGCGCGGCGAAGGTATTGAATTCGGTGTGGAACACGCATGGGACGCTGGACGGGCTGCGGGTGATAAAAGTTTTGGGATGTGTGAATTCGGACGCGGAGTTTATTGAGCAGCATTTGGTGATCAATGGGGCGTCGGATCTGCTGCATGAGGTTTTCGGGAAGACATCGGACGGGTATCACGCGCGGTCGGCGCTGGGGTTTGCGTCGCTGCCTACCGGGGCGGCGGTGGAAGTGGAAGTGGTCTTCGAAGTGAAGGGATGAGCATGGGGACGCGTTTTTTGTAGACGCGGTAGACGTCGCCGAAGATGCGTTCGAGATCGCGTTCCTCGAACTGGATTCCGATGAGGATGTAGAGGGTCATGGCGGAGGCGAAGAGGAGCCGGCCGTGAGTCATTGCGGGTGTGGACCAGAGGACGAAAATGGCACCGAGATAGGTGGGGTGGCGGACGATGGTGTATAAAAACGGCGTGTGAAATTCGGGGGGGCCGGGTTCGGCGAGGCCGAGGAGTTCACGGGCGTTGATGGACATGGCACCGAAGAGGATGAGTTGGAGGCCGAGGGTCCAGACGATGTAGATGCCGATGGCGACTGCGCCTTGGAACCGCCAGGCGAGTTCAGGCATGGGCTGCCAGAAGCGGGCGATGAGGATGAGTATGGCTACGGTGGCGAGGGCGTAGGTACGGCGGGGCTTGGGGAGTTTGCATTTCTCCTTGAACCACTTTCGGGCCATGATGCTGTGCTGGAGGCCGAAGAGGGCGAGGAGAGCCAAGTTAATGAAGGCGGCCTGGTTCATTCTAGTTTTTCTGGTTTGAAGACGACGACGGAGAGCGGGGGCAGAGTTAACGACAGGCTGAATGGGTGGCCGTGCGATTTAACGGGGTCGGCATTGCGCCAGCCGAAATTGCCCATGTTGCCGCCGCCGTATTGACTGGAATCGGTGTTGAGGAGTTCGACGTAGTTGCCGTCGCGGGGGACACCGATGCGGTAGGAGTGACGGGGCTGGGGGGTGAAGTTGCAGACGAAGACCATGAAATCATTTGGGTCCTTGGCGCGGCGGAGAAAGGCGATGACGGAGGCATCGACATCGCGGAAATCGATCCACTCGAAGCCGTTAAAACTGGTGTCGACCTGGTAGAGGGCGGGTTCGGACTTGTAAAGCCGGTTCAACTCCGCGATTAGCGTCTGTAGCTTTCGATGGAGTTCGAACTCCAAAAGTTCCCAGGGGATTTGAGTTTCCCAGTTCCATTCGGCGTAGGGTCCGAGTTCCTGGCCCATGAAGAGGAGTTTCTTGCCGGGGTGGCCATACATGTAGCCGAGGAAGGCGCGGACGTTGGCGAAGCGCTGCCATTCATCGCCGGGCATTTTACCGAGGAGGGATGATTTACCGTGGACGACTTCGTCATGGGAGATGGGGAGGAGGAAGTTTTCAGTGAAGGCGTAGAGCAGGCTGAATGTAATGTGATTTTGGTGGAAGCGGCGGAAGACGGGTTCCTGTTTGAAGTAGTTGAACATGTCGTGCATCCAACCCATGTTCCACTTCATGGTGAAGCCGAGACCGCCGAGATAGACGGGGTGGGTTACTGCGCCGAAGGAGGTTGATTCTTCGGCGATGGTGATGGCTCCGGGGAC
>CAMDKT010000618.1 GCA_945900935.1 Candidatus Sulfopaludibacter sp. SbA3
ATCAAGTTGCCTGCCGGAAGATAGGGCAACGCAGGGATGCGACCCGAGCGCCGATCCAGGTCCGGAGTGGATGGCGGCCCCAAGCCGCCTCCCCCTCAAAACCAACGAACACTCGCGGAGCGCTACCCACACAAAACAGCGAGGAGGCGTAAAGTCGCCATGTTCTTGGAGTGTCTTGTACCTCGCCTGCATAGTGGCCGCCGATTCGTTCGAGATAGCATCGACATTACTTCCTATTCCAACAAGTAATGCTTCCATCACTGTGAGAGAAAGCTTGTCTGGCTCCTTGGATGCAAACACCTTTACCCAAGCACAAGTGACCGTTCGCTCGAATAGGCTTCTTTTAGAGCCAATGAACTCCGGCGTGTCATTCTGATGATCGTGCATGTAATTATTCAGGAAGCTCGCCAAGTGCCCGTCATAGGATTCCGCCCTTTCGTGAAGAGCTAAGAAACGCAAGATGATTTCTTGTTTCGCGAAGCGATACATCATATTATCCTTCATCTTGTTCATGTTGCGCCACGCCGGATACTTGTCGCACGATCTCAACAGCTGATTGAATGCACCGCCATAGATGCAATTTCTAATTTCTTGATTGTTGAGCTTTATCCCTCCTGTATTCAAACGGTGAAATATCGTAAACAGATACCTCATGTGACTCTTTTTGCTAAAATCGCAGCGGAGAACAGTCACCGGCACTGAGAGATTTTCCACGCGAGTATAGTAATGGTGCAAGGAACTAGTCTTCTGCCGTATTGCTGCCACCGATTTACCCGCAATCTCGGGTTCAATGTCGTCGAGCGCAGAGAGTATCCAATCTCCCCCTTCAAGAAAGCGGACGACCGTTGACATCCGTTGAAGTCCGTCTATGACCAGCCATCGCTGCGCTTTGTGATCCATCGCAAAACACATGCTCGGGATGGGAAGAGCTTTAATGAGGGAATCGATAAAGCGAGTTTGGTCGGGCCCCTTCCACACAATGTCTCGTTGAAAATCGGGGTTGATTGTAAGTATCTTCTGATCATACATACGAAACAGATCAGCGCAAGACCGTAGCTCGTTGTATGCGACGATATCAGACGGCGGGACGACGGCGTTGTCGTCTTCGAAGAGACTCTGGTTTTCAAGATTCTCTAGGGTCTCTACCTCTTCCAGAGTCTCCGACATTTCTTGTATCGTGGCTCGTCGTCCAGGATACATCAAGCGTAAGACCGTAACAAGCGTGATTCTCTAAGGACGGAATTCTGTTGGCCCGTCAGTTGTGGCGCCAGTATGCCGTAGTCTCCTGACAGCGTGGTGCCAGGAGACTACGGAAGAAATCGCGGTCTTAGAATCCCACTGAGATTGGCGTACGGGATTGGGGCGTCAAGGACGGTGCGGGCGTCGGGGTCGGGCCGGAAGACGGCGTAGTCTTTGAGGAGGCCGATTTCCGGCTCGTTGGGAAAGTCCCCGGTGACCTTGGCCAAGGCGCGAATAGCGGCCAGCTTGCCGTCTTCGAGGAAATCTTTGAGCGCCAGGCGGTTTCCGGTTTTGAGATCGTAGACTTCGTAGTAGTGGAAATCGTTGGGCTCGGACGCGCCGGCGATGACGAGGAGAGCTACACAGAGTTGGCGTATTCGTACTAGTGGGAGCATGATGGTTATTTGAACTATCCGGAGTCGGTCGACTATCTTTACGCGTTGGGGAATGAGATTCGCACGGCCAAGCTGGGGCTGGAGCGGATGGTGTTGCTGTCGGAGGCGATGAAGCATCCGGAGCGGAAGTTCCGCGTGGTCCATGTAGCGGGGACGAATGGGAAGGGGTCGACGTCGGCGATGATTGCGGCTGGCTTGCAAGCGGCGGGGAACCGGGTTGGACTCTTCACATCGCCGCATTTGGTAGAGCCGACGGAGCGGATTGTGATCGACGGGCGGGCGGTGACGGCGGCGGAGTTTTCGGAGGCCTTTGACGCGGTACACCGGGTGGCGGACCGGATGATGGAAGCGGGCACGCTGGACGCGCACCCGACGTACTTTGAAACCGTTACGCTAATGGCGTTTTGGTGGTTCGCCAAGCAGGAAGTGGACTGGGCGGTTATCGAAGTTGGCTTGGGCGGGCGGTTGGACGCGACCAACATTGTGACGCCGCAGCTTTGCGTGATTACGCCGGTGGATTATGACCATGAGGCGTGGTTGGGGAAGAGCCTGGATGCGATTGCGTTTGAGAAGGCGGGGATACTGAAGGCCGGGGTTCCGGCGGTGATGGCGCCACAGCGTCCGGTGGCGAGGGACGTGATCGTGAAAAGAGCGGAGTCGGTATTTGCGCCGGTGTTGGATTCGGCGGCGTGGCCAGTGGCCGAGTTAGAGATTGGCGCGCATGGCAGCCGATTTGTGATAGCGGGGCTGCGGATTGACTGCCCGTTGGCTGGTGAGCATCAAGTGGATAACGCGCGAACGGCGGCGGCGGCGTTGAATGCGTTGAACGTGACGCCGGAACAGATTCGGGCAGGTATCGCGGCGGCGCGGTGGCCGGGGCGGTTGGAGATGGTGTCGGAGTCGCCGGAGATCTGGCTGGACGGGGCGCACAATCCATCGGGGGCGCGGGCGTTGGCGGCGTATATTGCGCGGTTTCACGCGGGCCGGCGCGTGGGGCTGATCTTTGGGGCGATGCGGGATAAGTCGGTGGAGGAGATTGCGGGAGTGTTGTTTCCGTTGGCGGACGAGTTGATCCTCACGGCGCCGAACCAGACGCGGGCGCTGCGGGCGGAAGCGATACTGGGAATGGAGCCGCATGGGAACGTACGGATCGCCGCGGACGTGCGGGCGGCGCTCGCGATGGAACGGAGTTGCGACGTGTTGTTTTTGGCGGGATCGCTGTACCTAGTAGGAGAGGCGCGGGCGATCCTCGTACAATGGTAGTTCCGCCTCCTTATGTCTTTCGCCCTCTTGCGTACTCTTTTATGGACTGATCCACTCATTGTTGTGGCCACGGCGCTTATGGGTACGTTGAACCTGTTTGCCGCGATCGGGGATAACGGCGGCGACCGCCAGTTTGTGATGGCGCGGATCTGGTCAAAGATGCTGACCCGTATCATGGGGATGCGGGTGGAGATCACGGGGCTGGAGAATCTGGAGCCGGGCCAGCACTACATATTCGCCGGGAACCACCGGAGTTATTCCGATACGCCTGCGCTGCTTTCGACGCTGCCGGGAAGTTTTCGGTTTATGGCGAAGGAAGGGCTGTTCAAGATTCCGCTGCTGGGACATCATTTGCAGTTGGCGGGACACGTGCCGGTTTCGCTGGTGAATCCGCGGGCGGCGTTGAAAAGCCTGCACCGGGCGGCTGAGATGATTCGGGGACGGCCGGTTTCGGTGCTGATATTCCCGGAGGGGGGGCGGACGGACGGGACGTTGGAACCGTTCAAGGAAGGCGCGGCGATTATTGGGATTAAGAGCGGCGTTCCGATAGTGCCGTTTGCACTGATTGGCACGCGGGATGTGCTGCCGATGCATGGGATTGCGATTCGCGGCGGCGTGGTGAGAGTGCATCTGGGGAAGCCGATTCAGACGACTGGATTGATCTTCAAGAAGAAGACCGAATTGACGTTGCAGATAAGAAATGAAGTGGCGGCGTTGCTGGGCGTGGAGCCATAGGCCTATACTCGTAGGCGATGCGTTGCCTACTTTTCTTATTTCCGGCCTTTTTCCCGCTGATGGCGCAGGAGTGGCCGCGGCCTTCCAAAGACGCCGTGATGTCGATGGAGGAATACGATCCAAAATCGTCGTTGAAGGTGCCGGAGCATCCGTTGACGCGGGCGAAGTTCCCGATTATCGACTTCCACAATCATCAGCGGGGCGAGATGCCGGCGGCGCAGATGGATAAGTTGATCAGCGATATGGACAAGATCAACCTGCAG
>CAMDKT010000619.1 GCA_945900935.1 Candidatus Sulfopaludibacter sp. SbA3
AAGTGGGGCGACAAACTGGGGGGCTCAATCAAGAACAACCCCTACTACAATGGTTCGTTTCCCAGTGTTCGATTCAACTCGGACAATTACTACGGATGGGAAAGCGCCAAGCTTTGGGACGAGTACCACACTGTCTACGGCATTGATGAAAATCTCAATTGGATTCGCGGTTCGCACAGCTTCAAATTCGGTTACAGCACGCAGTTGATGATGCTGAATACGAATAACCGCAATCGGCAGGCAGGCGACGTCTTCTTCCATCGTTTGGAGACTGCGCGCCCCGCCGACAACAGCGGCAACAGCGGCAACGCCTTCGCTAGTTTCCTCCTCGGCGCAGTCGACACCGGCGGCTTCAGCGTGCCATTTACGCAGCAGTTGCGCTTCCCTTATCATGCCTTCTTCGCGCAGGACGATTGGAAGATCACATCGCGCCTGACGGCAAACCTCGGCCTTCGCTACGAGATGAACATGTCCGTTCGTGAGAAGGCCGATAAGTTCTCCTACTTCGACCCCACCCTGGCAAACCCGGCCGCCAATGGGACCCCCGGCGCGCTCCGTTTCCTCGGGACCGGCCCCGGTCGCGTAGGACGCCGCAACCTGCACAACACTGCCGCCGGATGGGGCCCTCGCGCCGGTCTTGCCTACCAGATTAGCGACAAGACCGTTGTCCGCGTGGGCGCGGGGATCTTCTACTCCACCGTAAAGGTTCCCGGCCTGACGGGGGCGAGTAACGGCTTCGCCAATTCACCAGGTTGGTCCTCCGCCGATCAGGGCATCACGCCGGCTTTCAATTGGGATAACGGATTCCCCGCATGGGAGGCGCCCCCCATTCTCAATCCCGGCTTCAATGCCGGTTTCGGCGTTCCGTGGTGGGGTGCCGAGGAAATCGCCAAGCTGCCGCAGAGCGCTAACTGGAACTTAGCCGTTTCCCGGGTCCTGCCGTCTAACCTGGTACTCGACGTCACCTACACCGGCAACAAGGGCACCTATCTCGCTTCCGATCGCGTGAACATCATGCAGATTGATCCGAAGTATGTTGGGCTCGGCGCGCTGCTCAATCGCCGCATCAGCGACCCCACCGTCGTGGCCGCTGGTTATAGACCACCGTTCGCCAACTTTGAGAACTTGCTCGGCACCCAGGCGACGCTTGGCCAGTCGCTCCGGGCATTCCCACAGTACACCGCTGTCACCACCGGCGGCATGATGAACCACAGCGGCAACTCGACGTATCACGCAGCCATCGTCAAAGTCACCAAACGTTTCTCCGGTGGCATGACCATGCTGGGCAGCTATACCTGGTCCAAGCTGCTGACCGATTCCGATTCCGCCGAACCGTGGATTGCCGGCGTCGTCGGCTCTGCCGTGGGCGGGGGAGCTGCGCAGAATCACTACAATCGGAACCCGGAAAAGGCGCTCGGCGTGCTCGACCTGCCGAATATGTTCAAGCTGACCCTCAGCTACGACCTGCCGTTCGGAGCGGGCAAGAAGTTTGCCACGCAGGGCGTGGCCAAACACCTGATTGGCGATTGGAACCTCAGTACATTTACTTTCGCGCAGAGCGGTTATCCGATGGGCGTGGTCGACACGCGCTACCAGAACAACTTGCGTGCGGGTACGCCGCGTCCGAACATCACCAGCCATGTGTGGCGCGCGCAGCAGTTGGGTGAAAACTTCGACCCGGACAAGGATAGCTTCTACAACAGAAGCGTCTTTTCCGGACGAACCAACCCGTTTGAGGATCCCTTCGGCAATGCCCCGCGCCTTGTCGGGGGCACGCGCATGTTTGCTACATATCGGACGAACATCGCGATAGCGAAGAAGATGCGTATCTTCCGCGAACGTGTGAGCGCGGATCTCCGTCTCGACGTCTTCGACCTCTGGAATCAGAAGACCTGGAACCGGCCGGTTTCCCAGGACCTCGCCAATGTACAGCAGTTCGGTGTCATCACCGGCGCAGCCGGTAATCGCAACATGCAGGTTGGCTTGAAGTTGTTGTTCTAATCGGCAAAGCTAACCCGAGAGCCGGCTCACCCCTCGGGGTGAGCCGGCTTCTTTGTAGCGACACCGTCGAGGTGTGGCCCATAAGTTCCCGCCTGGGCGTGGCGCTGCTGGCGCGGGCGTTGTTTAGGAGGAAGCGATTTGCGCTGTTGGCTAAACATGGACTGTGGCAGGAGCTGGGAGAGTCGCTGATCGAGACCGGGATACCGCATTTGTTGAAAGTACGAACGCCAGGCGCCAGGCGCGCAGGCGGCGCTGGGGCGGGAGTACCTCTGGCGGCCGGGCCGGGGTCTGTGTTGGAGCCATCGCCATCGCCTGAGGGGTATTTGGCGTCGGCGGTGCTTTGGCGTACAATCTCTTGCTCACAGGCTTCATGATTCTCGACGCCGTGCCTTCTCAGTGAATCGTTTCTCGATTTGCCAACTGTTATCTTCCTGGATGTACAGCGATGCCAGCCGCGAGTGTCGCTGCACCGGCGGCATCATCCAACGCTATCTCGGCAAGATCAGCGGTCCGCTGTTGGACAGGATCGACTTACACGTCGAAGTGCCCGCCGTGCCATTTAAGGAACTTCGCGCCAAGGACACCGGCGTCACCTCGGTCGCCATGCGCGAACGCGTCCTACGCGCCCGCGAAAGCCAGCGTGCGCACGGTTTCGTTAACTCGGTGATCCCGCCCTCGGACGTACGCTCACTCTGCGCGCTGGACGAAGCCGACGAGCGAACTTTGGAGCTGGCGATGCGAAAGATGGGGCTGTCGGCGCGGGCGCATGATCGGCTCCTCAAAGTCGCACGGACCATCGCCGATCTCGATAATTCTCCACGAGTCCAATCCAAGCATCTTGCTGAAGCGATTCAATACCGCAGTCTGGACCGCAGCTATTGGGGGTGAACGTTTCTACAGATCGCGTGAACCCGAAAGCAGCCTCTCGACAGTCGCCTGCAACAATGGAAGGTCTTCCTTTACTGTGCTCCAAACCGTCAAGTCGTCGATTCGATGGTAGGAATGCCGCAAGATGTTTCCCATTCCCCGATAGCCCTTGTGATCGATTTCAGGGAACGCCCCTTGTCCATCGTCCTCCAGTCGAATCACTGCCTCGGTGATGATCTGGAGCTTCCGCTCGACGGCGGACTTTGTTCGGTCATCCGAGCAATAGGCGTCGAAATCCATCCCACTCAAGAACTCTGAGATCTTATCGATCGCTGCGAGTACATCCTCAAAGTGCCGTTTGACGTCTCTAAAAGGCATCGACGGCTTCTGCCACAACTCGCGCGCGAATCGACTCCCGCAGCCAGCCCGGCGTCGAGAGATCCACGCGGGCCTGCAGCCAATCGGTTAACTGGCTCTGCATCCTTCCAATCGCGACAAGCGTCAGCCGCCGCGACGGATCGAATTCAGCCAGGAGATCTACATCGGACGCGGCGGAGTTGTCGCCTCGCGCCACCGATCCGAAAACCGCCAAGTGCAACACGCCCGCCGCCTTCAGTTCCCGCTCGTGTTCGCGTAGCGTTGCGATGACTTGTTCCCTGTTCATTTCGCGCGGAGCCTCCATTGCTATTGTTGCGCAGTACTGTGTCTAGGAGTGTGTCGGAGATAAGCTCCGCCGTTCGCCAGGGCAGGACATCGCCACAGAGCAGAAATTACACCTTCTGGTTTCAATAACCGAGTATCACTAACGAAATCGTCAGATTTCCGCGGCCTGGTCTTTTAACCAGTCCAAATCGCCGCAATTGGCCTTCAAGAGGGTCGCAAATCGGCCTTCAGAGGTCGCGCAGCGGTCTTCGCGACCTCTGTTAGGCCATTTCCGGCGACCACCCCGAGCGGTACAGCTTCAGGATGTTGCCCGTCAGGCAAATCAGTTTCCACTCCAGGCGCACACTGCCCACCCCGCG
>CAMDKT010000620.1 GCA_945900935.1 Candidatus Sulfopaludibacter sp. SbA3
TTTTAGCCGATTGGAGCGTGCGCAATGCGGGTCGCGCTGATCGGCTATGGCAGCGTGGCCCGCGCGTTTGTCTCGTTGATTACCGGGCAGCGGAAGCGGTTTCCGTTCCGGATTGCGGGGGTGCATACGCGGCGGCATGGAACGGCGTATGGATCGCCGTTGGAGTTCGGGCCGGTGGCGACGAGCGTGGGGGAGTTTTTAGAAAAGGCGCAGGCGGAGGTTTTGGTCGAGTTGTCCTCGCTGGAACCGGAGACGGGCGAGCCGGCGTTGACACACATCCGGGAAGCGTTTGCGCGCGGGATGCATGTGGTTACGGCGAACAAAGGACCGTTGGCGCATGCCTATAACGCGCTTCGGGACGAGGCGGCGGCGCACGGCGTGCAGTTCCGGTTTGAGTCGACGGTGATGGACGGCGCGCCGGTGTTTAACATGGTGCGGAACTGTCTGCCGGGAGTGCGGATTTTGGGATTCAGCGGGGCGTTGAACAGTACGACGAAGATCATTCTACGGGCGATGGCCGAGGAACGGACGTTTGCCGAGGGCTTGGCGGAGGCGCGGGAATTAGGAATTACGGAGGCCGATCCGTCCGATGACGTGGACGGGTGGGACTCGGCGGTGAAGACGGCGGCGCTGGCGAATGTGTTGATGGATGCCGGAGTGGGACCGGACGATGTGGAGCGAGAGGGGATCGGCTCGCTGACGGCGGAAGATATAAGGGCTGCGCGTGAGGCGGGCGAGGTTTTTGTCTTAATCAGCCGGGCGGAGACATTGCCGGATGGGCGCGTGCGGATGCAAGCCCGTCCGGAGCGGTTAGCGGTATCGGATCCGTTGGCGACAACGCAGGGAACGTCGAACGTCCTGCTGCTGCACACGGACCTGATGGGGACGGTGGGGACGATTTCGATAGAGCCGGGAGTGGCGCAGACGGCTTACGGACTGTTAAGCGATTTAGTGGATATTACGAGGACATTATGAAACTGATTCGGTATTCTTTTCATGGCGAAGTGCACGCGGGCGTGGTGACAGCCGCGGGCGTGGTGCCGGTGGCGGCGATCAATTTATACACGGGTTCAAACGTTCCAGACTCCGTGCTGGGGATCATAGAATCCGGCGATTTGGAACCGCTGCGGGCGGCGGAAGGGATGACAGCGATTCCCTGCCAAGACATTCTGCCGCTGCTGCCGTATCCGGTACCGCCGAAGATATGGTGCATCGGGTTGAACTATCATTCGCACGCGTTGGACATTAACGCGGTGCAGCCGGACGAGCCGGGCTCGTTCATGAAGCCGGCGTCGTGCATGACGCGGCCCGGAGGGGAGATCATACTGCCGCCGGCGCACATTACCAACGATGTGGACGCCGAGGGCGAATTGGCCGTCATTATTGGCAAAAAGTCGCAGTATTTAAAGGATCACGCCGAGGCGCTGGACGCAATTTTCGGCTACACGGTGACGTTGGATTTGACGGCGCTGGATGTGCTGTCGAAGAATCCGCGGTATTTGACGCGGGCGAAGAGTTTTGACACCTTTTTCAGCTTTGGACCGGTGATTGTCACCAAGGACGAGATAGCCGATGTGGACGCGCTGGAAGTGATCACGGAGCGCAATGGCGAAGTGTTCTCGCGGGACTTCGTGCGGAATATGAAGACGCGGCCGTTGGAGCTGGTGCGGTTCCACAGCGACTATCAGACGCTGCATCCGGGCGATATCATTTCCACGGGGTGCCCGAAGGGCGCGCGGATCAAGAAAGGCGACGTTGTGGGCGGGCGCGTGGAAGGTGTGGGCGCTATTTCGGCGACGGTCCGCTAAACTGGGAGTATTGTGACTAGTGTATTGAAGCGCGTAATTTTCTGGGACTTCCCGCGGGCGTCGTGGCAGTACGACGTAATCGTCGTGGTGATCCTGGCTTTCATTTTCCTGACGCCGCGGGAGTTGTTCCGGGATCAGCCGAAGGCGCAGAGTATTGTTCTGCTGCCCAATGATTCGCCCGGCGTGGAGGTGTTCTATCTGGAGCCGAAATTGTTGATTGAAACCGAAGAAGGGGAGCGGTTCCAGAAAGCGGCGCTGATGTTAGCCAAGCGGGACGGCAAGAAACTGGAGTTGTACCGGCTGACGCCGATTTTCGACAGCGAGAAAGACATCAAGGGATTCATGGCGTATACGAAACTGAAATGAAAATACTGATCGCAGTACTCGCATTTTCGGCGGCCGTCGTTCCGGCGGCGGAGACACTGGGCGCGGTGCAGGCCCGGATGGATAAGTCGGCGGAGGCGTTTACGTCGCTGACCGCACGGGTGAAGAAGACCGGATACACGGCGGTGATCAAGGATCACTCGATCGAGACGGGGACGTTTTTGATCAAGAAAATCAAGCCGGGCGACATGCGTGTGCGGATGGAAATTGAAAAACCGGATGAACGGTCGGTGGCGTTGTCCCGGAAGAAGTACGAAGTGTTTTTGCCGAAGATCAATACGGTGCAGGAGTATGACCTGAGCCAGTACGGCAAGCTGGTGGACCAGTTTCTGCTACTTGGTTTTGGCACGCCGGTAAGGGACATTACGAAGAGCTACGACATGGTGGTGACGGGGACGGAAACGATTGACGGGCGGCAGGCGACGCGGGTGGAGCTGCGGCCGAAGACTGCTGGCGTGAAGGAGCATTTGAAGCTGGTGGAGGTATGGATTCCGTTGACGGATGGGAATCCGATCCAGCAGAAATTCTGGCAGCCATCGGGGGATTATATTCAGTCCACGTATATGGACGTGAAAGTGAATCCGCTGTTGAAAGATGCCGATGTGCAGTTGACGCTGCCGAAGAATGTGAAGCGGGAGAAGCCGCAAAAGTGATAATTTTGGGGGAATGAAGCGGCGAACAGTTTTCAAATCGCTGATGGGCGCGACGGCATTGACGCCAGCGGCGTTGGCGCAATCTCCATCGGCGGCGGATGAAGTTATCAAGATTGAGTTGACGGGGGCCGACGCGGTGGCCGATCCGCGGCACAAGTTCTTTACGCCGCAACAGTACGCGACGCTCGTCCGGCTGTGTGATTTATTGGGTCCAGCGTATAACGGGAAGCCATCGGCGAAGCAGGCGGAAGCGCCGCAGTTTTTGGATTTTCTGCTGGCGCGATCGCCGGCGGACCGGCAGGTGCTGTATGCGCAGGGACTGGACCAGTTGGACATCGACGCGCGGTTGCGGCGGGGCAGGGGCTTCGCGGCTTTGAACGATGGCGAGGCGGGCGAGTTGCTGGCGCCGTTGCGGGCGAAGTGGACATGGAAAGCGCCGATAGAGCCATTGGCGCGGTTCCTGCGGGAGGCGAAAAACGATGTACTGCGGGCGACGGTGAACTCGAAAGCGTATGCGGACGCGGGCACGGGATCCAGGCGCGCGGCGGGCATGAATACGTATTGGGATGTGATCGAGTAAGCAATGCGACAAGACTACGACGTTGTGATTATTGGCTCGGGCGCGGCGGGGGGAATGGCCGCGTATGTGTTGTGCAAGGCGGGCGTGAAGTGCCTGATGCTGGAAGCCGGGCCGATGGCGGACATGCAGCGCCACCGTTCGTTAAAGGCCGTCTACGATCTGCCGTATCGCGGGTTTAATAAGCCGGGGCGATTTCCGCATATTACCCAGGCGTCGGAGTTTGACGCGAATCTATGGATCGACGAAAAGGCCAATCCGTATAGCTATCCGGAAAATGATCCGTTTTACTGGGTGCGGATACGGATGGTGGGCGGGAAGACGCTGCGGTGGGGCCGGGCGTCGTGGCGGCTGAGCAACTACGAATTCAAGGGGAAAGACCACGACGGGTTCGGCGAGAACTGGCCTTTGGCGTTGGAAGATTTGGCTCCGTTTTATGACCGGGTGGAGCCGCTGTTTCGCGTGAG
>CAMDKT010000621.1 GCA_945900935.1 Candidatus Sulfopaludibacter sp. SbA3
GGACTACTACCAGGGCGGATCCCGCTCCACCGGCGCGGGCAATGTCCCTGAACCGTCACAGTTGCGTTCCTACCGCGCTAATTCCGCCTTCGACGTTCGCCATCGTGTCTCGGCCTCGGGCGTCTACCGGCTGGGCACTCCGTTCAAGAGCAATCTGGTGGCCCGCAACGTCCTCGGCGGCTGGGAAATCGGGACGACTCTAATCGCCCAAACCGGCACGCCCTATTGGATCGTCAACAACGGCGGTTTCAATCCGTTCCGCGACGCCAACGGCACCATCACCGGCTTCCGCCCGCTCAGCGGCGACTACAACGCCGATGGCGTGAACTTCGATCTCCCCAACGTTCCCTCCGGCCTTCCGTCGCGCTTTAGCCGATCGAGCTTCCTGGGCAACAACGGCGGCCGCGCCGCCATGAACGCCGCCGATTTCACCGCGCCCGCCGTTGGCACGCAAGGCAACAGTCCGCGTAACGCCTTCCGTCAGCAAGGCGTCCTGCAAGTCGATTCCAGCGTCATCAAAAACAACCGCCTCCCCTTCCTCGGCGAGGCCGGTAACTTGCAGTTGAAGTTCGAATTCTTCAACGTGCTCAATCGCGTCAATCTCGGCGGCATTAACTCGAATGTTGCCGATCCCAACTTCGGGCGAATTCTCGGGCAAGCCGGGCCCCGGTCCATTCAAGTCGGAGCGAGGATTGCGTTTTAGATCATTCATCACGCAAACGGCGGCGGCGGCCTTCTTCGCGATCGCCGCGCCGCTGTTTGCTGACATCGCCGCCATTCGCGCCTCCATCCAGGCCGGCCGGTTTGCCGAAGCCGTCGCCGCCTGTGACCGTGAACTCAAAACTTCTCCTGCCAGCGCGCCGATCCTAACGCTGAAAGGCCTTGCCCTTCGTGCCTCCGGGGACGACTCCGCCGGCCTCGCCGCATTCCGCCAAGCCATCAACGCCGCGCCCGCTTATCTGCCTGCCCTGCAAGCCGCCGCGCAGTTGGAATTCCAATCCCGCGATCGCAGGGCCGGGCAGACCCTGGCGACCATCGCGAAACTCAATCCGGCCAATGTAACCGCTCACGCCATGCTCGGTGAATTGGCATTTGAATCCCGCGAGTGTACCCGCGCCGTTCAGCACTTCGCCAAGACGCCGCGTCAGCCGCTCGCCCGTTGGCAATACGGCGTCTGCCTCTTTGAACTCGAGCGTTGGCGCGAAGCCGCCGCTGAGTTCCAGGCTCTGCTCGCCCTCCGCGAGCATCCCCCAACCCGCTTCAACCTCGCCCTCTGTCATTGGCGCGCCAAGGATCCCGCGGCGACCCTGGCGGCCCTCGAGCCCATCGTCGGCCCCGATGCCGATGCCGGTACTTTGAGCCTCCAAGCCGCGGCGCTTCGCGAGCGCAAAGAAATTCCCCGCGCCATCGAAGTTCTCCAACGCGCCATCGCCGTTCACCCCCGCGATGAGCGCCTGCTGCTCGATCTTGCCGTGATCTGTCTGGATCAGAATGCCGTCGGACTCGGCATCGCCGTCCTCGAAGCCGGCGTTAGCAACATACCCGGTTCCGTCCGTTTGTTGACGTTCCTCGGCGTATTTCAGATGCGGTACGGCAATCTGGAAAAGGCCGAAGAACAGTTCCGCGCCGTCGAGAAACTCTCGCCGGAAAGCGGAATGGGTCAGGTCGCCGCCGCCATGGCGATGATGCAACTTGGCCTGCCCGATGACGCCATTCGCCGCTTGCGCGGAATTTCCGCGCCCAGCCCCATGGTGTCCCTCATGCTCGCCCGCGCGATCCTCCAGAAAAACCCCTCCAGTCAGGAGCGGCTCGAAGCGAAGAAACTCCTGGCCGCCGTCATCGCCGCGGAACCTGCTAACACCTCCGCCTACAGCCTCCTCGGGAAGACGCTGGCTCAAGATGGAGACGCCGCCAACGCCGCCACGGCACTGGAAACCGCGCTCAAACTCGATCCTGCCGACCGCGCCGCCGCCTATCAATTAATGCTTCTCTATCGCCGCGCCGGACGCTCCGCCGAAGCAGCGCGCCTCAATAAAAAAGTGCGCGAGTCGATTGCCAACGAGACGGCTGACAGTGTCGAGACACAACGCTTCCAGCTCTCGGGTGCTTATCGGTTTGGGGGATTCTGACCGAAATCACTCCCTGTCGGCGAGCCGCGCGAGCCGGAGCGTTCCCCAAAACGGTTAAGCGTCCGATTATAATTACATTTTCCCATGCCCCTCCTCACTCCCAATCGTTTCAAGGGCAAGTTAATCGTCGTCGAAGGCATAGACGGTTCCGGCAAATCGACACAGCTTTCGCTGCTGGCCCAGTGGCTGCGCTCGCGAGGGTTGGCCGTCGCCTTTTCCGAGTGGAACTCTTCTCCGTTGGTCCGCGACACCACTCGCCGCGGCAAGAAGAAGCAAATGTTCACGCCGACCACCTTCTCCCTGATTCACGCCACCGATTTCGCCGACCGTCAGGAGCGCTTCATTCTGCCCATGCTGAAGGCCGGCGCGATTGTCTGCGCCGATCGATTCGCCTATACCGCCTTCGCCCGCGATGTGGTTCGCGGCGTGTCGCCCCGCTGGGTCCGGAATCTTTACAAGTTCGCTTACCAGCCGAATCTGGCTTTTTATTTTCGTGTGCCGCTGGAGGTTGCGCTGGGCCGCATCCTCGGCGGACGCGACTCCATCAAGTACTACGAAGCGGGCATGGATCTGAACCTGTCGCGGCGGATTGAAGAGAGTTTCCGTCTGTTCCAGGGTCGCATCCTGGAGGAGTATGAGGGCATGGCGGAGGAGATGGGTTTCCACGTGATCGACGCCACAAGGTCCATTGAGGACCAGCAGATGGAAATGAGAAAAGTCGTCATGGAGCATCTGGGCGAGGCGATTGCTTCGGGGCAGATTCTTCACAAAGAAGGAGCGTTTCGTGCCGATACCCAACCCATTGCAATTCTATAGCGAACCGTTGGCGGGAGTGGACACGGCGGAGCTGCAAGGCAAGCTGATTGTGATTGAGGGCCCGGACACAGTGGGCCGCTCGACACAGATTACCCGCCTGCGCGCGTGGCTGGAGCAGCAGGGCCACGCTGTGCTCGATACCGGCATGGCACGCAGCGCGCTGGCCAGCGGCGGCATCGCCAAGGCCAAGGAGGGCAACACCCTCGGCCCGGTAACGATGACACTCTTTTACACGGTAGACTTTGCCGACCGCCTGGAGAACGAAATCATCCCGGCGCTGCGCGCGGGCTTTGTGGTTTTGACCGACCGGTATATCTTCTCGCTCATGGCGCGCGGTCTGGCCCGTTCCGAGGACGGCTCATGGCTTGAGAAAGTTGCCGGCTTCGCGCTTGTTCCTCATGCCGTCTATTACCTCCGGGCTGACGTGCCGACCCTCGTCTCCAGGGTCGTGATGGGACGCGGCGAGTTTGACTTTTGGGAGTCCGGCATGGACATGCGTTTCGGTCCCGATATGTATGAAAGCTACGTTCGCTACCAAGCTCGGGTCATTCGCGCATTGGACCGCATGGCGGGCAAGTATGAGTTCACGACGATTGATGCCTCCAAGCCTGCCGACGTGATTTTCCGCGAACTGCAGCGCCATATCAACGCCCTCTTCCACGCCCCGAAAAAGCGTGTTCGAACGAAGAGAGCTTGATCCATGGCCCGTTTCGGCGTCTTTATCGAACTGGCCTCTCCGGAGTCCGTGGAAATGGCCGGCTGGGCCGGATGGGACCACTGCGTGATCGATTGCGAGCACGCGCCGATCGACAATGCGTTTCTGCCCAACATGCTGCGCGCGGCCTGCATTCCGGCCTATGTGCGCGTGCCCAATTCGAATCCGGAGTCCATTCAAGGCGCGTTGGATAATGGTGCCGCCGGCGTAATCGTCCCCCGCCTTCG
>CAMDKT010000622.1 GCA_945900935.1 Candidatus Sulfopaludibacter sp. SbA3
TCGTTGCGACGATTTGAAGACGGCGACAAGTAAGTCTAAGAGATGGACGCCGGACGCGGGGGAACTGCTCGTTTGCCGCCTGATTCAATCCGCTGGCGGAGCGTTCCAGCAGACTCCGCCGGCCGGCTCAACACCGGCAGCGTTGCAACGATTTCGAACTCCAACTGTTTGTGCGCCTGCCGGAGGCGCTCCTCAACCTCCGCGGCCTTTTCTCCGTAAGCGAACAGGAACCCGAGATAGGTGTCTCCCTCCGGCAACGGCAACACGAGTTGACCCTGTTTGGCGGTAATAATCACTTCGCCGGCGAGCGCCTCCGCACGGTCGAAACCGCGAACGCCCTGGTAGATGCCGGCGCAAGGCACCGGGATCATCATTACTCCCGCCGCCCCGTCGCGCCTGCGCGCCCGCGATACATCTTCGCCGAGCGCATGCCGGACGATCAGTTCTTCCAGCGGCGCGCCGTCTTCAAAAACGAGCGCCTTCGCGCACAGGCCGCCGATCGGGCGCGGAGCTACTTCCAGCATCCACACGCGCTCTCCGTCAACGCGCATTTCGGCATGTATGGGCCCGAAGCGCAACCCGAGAGCCGTCACGGCCAGTTGTGCTACCCGCAGGATCGCCTCCTGTACGCGCAACGGCTCGCGTGAAGGGGATACGTAGATCGTCTCCTCGAAGTACGGGCCATCCATGGGATCGGGCTTGTCGAATAGCGCCAGCACATGCAATCGCCCATCCGTCACCAAACCTTCGAGCGCGAACTCACGCCCGGGCAGGAAGGTCTCCACCAGGATGTGGTCCGATGCCGGGTCGCTTAGCCGCGCAACGCCGGCACTTTTCAAAAGGTTGCGGATGCTTGTAAATGCGGCGACGAACTCCTGGGGACTATTCGCCCGGATCACACCCCTGCTGGCAGACAGGCCCAGCGGTTTGAGGACGCAGGGGTACTGCGTCCGGCTTGCCGCCGCTTCGGCGTCTTCGTCCAATGCGACTCGGGAATACATGGGCACGGGCAGGCCCGCCTTGCGGAAGCATTCACGGGTAGCGAACTTATTGATAGCGGCCGCAGCCGCCGCGGCTGGATGGAAGGGCACTCCCAGCAGTTCCGCGCAGAGCGCCGCCAGGTAGGCAGGCCGGTCCCCGACGGCGACCACGGCGTCGAAGCATCTCCCGCGGACCAGTTCCGCGGCCGATTCTTCCAGCGCTTCGAAACGCACCGGGATGGCCTGATCGCCCCAGGGATCGTTCAGCACGTGGCAGCGGTCGGTCGCCAGGCTGACCTCCACGCCGAGCCGCCGCGCCACCTCGGCGAAGATCTTGGTTTGGTAACCAGCGGTCGCCGCGACCAACAACAGACGTTTTCGAGTACCGGACGCCATCGCCATCAGACTAGGGTAACGCGGTCCTGCATCGGCTCAGCGCAGCAGAACCAGGGCTCGCTTAGTTGTGGCGCTCTCTCCCGCTCGGGAGCCAGCACCGGAGCCGGTTCGCCCCCACTCGCCTCCGCCCAAATCGCCGCGAAGCATTCGGCCCGCGATGCTCCTCGCTTCTGTTCGGAGTCGACCAAATGCAGTAGCCGCTCGGCCAACTGGTCAAGACTGGGATCCTGGTGGCGCCACTTGTAGCCCAAAGCGTCCGGCTGGAAGGGGTCCACCATGCCGCTGATCTCTTCCAGTTCCAGCAGTCGCGAGCCCGCTGGAATCAGTAGCCGCAGCGCAAGCTGCACGGGAGCCACTTGATGCACTAAATCGAGCTCCGCCAGAACGCGCAACAGCTCCCGGTAGCTTTCCCACGTCGTCCACGGCGTAAAAGGAATGAAGGTCGGCGTAAGATTCAGCCCGGCCACGCGAAACAGCCGGACGACCTCCATGAAATCGGCCTTGGTGTGGCCCTTGTCGAGCGTGCGGAGAACCGCGTCGTCCACCGACTCGACGGCGGTGGTCACAAGCAGGCAACCGGTGCGCCGCAATTCGGGCAACAGATCCCGTTGCTTCAGGAGATGCTCGATCTTGATGGTGACGTCATAAGTGAGCGCCGGGAACTCCCTCTTCATCCGCTCGACGATGCGCATGCCGTGGGTCGGGCCGTTGAAAAAATCCGGGTCGCCGAAGGTGATATGTTGCGCCCCGGACTCCGCCTGCTGGCGGATGTCGGCCATCACGACGTCAGCCGGAACCACTCGGAACGTCCCGTTGTAAACCGGCACAACGGGACAATGGCGGCAGAGGTGCTTGCAGCCACGGCTCGTCTCCGTGTATCCGGTGATGCGATCGGTCTTGCCATCGAACAGGGTGGCGTACCGGCTGAGCGGAGGCAGTCCAGACCGGTCCGGTATCTCAAATCGCATCCGTTCGAACGACAGCACCGGTTCCGCGGAAACGGATCGATCACCAGCCGCGAGCCGCTGTGCCAGACGCCGCAACTCATCCTCGAATTCTCCGCCCAGCAACGTCTCCACTCCCAAGGACCGCAGATAACCGGCGTTGACCGGCGCATAAAGACCATAGCAGCACACATGAGCGCCCGGATTGACGCGCCGGGCGGCTTCGATCACCGGCACCGCAAGACGCGTAGCCGTATACATGGGAAGGTGGATGGCGATCAGTTCCACGGTGCGCAGGGTGTTCAGCGAGAGTTTTTCCACGGCGAGGTCGGCACAGGTGACCTGGTGTCCGTCCGCGCGCAAGCACGCAGTTGGCGAAGCCAGCCCGAAAGGCTGCCGGCCAAGCTCGTAGGTGGACACCAGCAGGACGCGCACGGTTTTTGTGTTTCCCATGGGCGACGGCGCCAAGTCCGCGGCAAGGCTCACGAGTGGCTTCATAATAGTGGTAATTATACCAGTCTTGACTATTACGTCAAGATGGTTTGGGGTTCTGGTATTTTCACGGGCTCTAACAGAAGTTTAGTATCCGCGTACGAGGATCCACCCAGGGGCTTCAGATCCTCCCGGCGATTGTGGCTGCCGCGCTAAAACCGAAGCGGGCAATACGGCTTGTCGACGTGTCTTTGCCAGAGGTGGCGGCAGCTCTCGAACGCGGAGAAAGCTGACCGGGGAAGTTCCAGTGGAAAACACCACGATTGACGCGCTGGTCGAGGCACAGGTCATCGAAGTGCTCGAAGCGGCAAGGCTTCAGCTCGAATGATGTGAGGAAGTTTTGAAGGCGGGTGCAAAAATCGACGCTCTGGACGTTAACGGCGACTCGCCGCTGTCCTGGGCGAGTTGGTATCTGCTGCCCAGCGCCATATTACGGCTGCTGTGCTACGGGCGATTCTATATCCATCCTTAACGACGGGAATGGACTCCCAGGCCAGCCGCAGATCTACTCCTATGCACGTCAAGACCGCTCCCTGACTGTCGCGGATCGGTAACGATGAATCCGACGACTACGCTACCGCAGCCGCATCCGCAGCGTCCGCAGCGCCCGCAGCGACTCGTTCGCCACTTCGGCGTCAGTATCCTTCGCCAAGGTTTCCAGCGGCTCCACCGAGTCCTTCGCGCCGCGCTCTCCCAGAATATCGGCCAGCGCGAGTTTCTCCTCGCGGTTGGCCTGGAGCAGAGCGTTGTGGAGGGAATACCGCACCACGGCCTCCGGGGCCAGATCTTTCAGAAACCCCTGCGCCACGCCCTTCCAGGCCGCGTGGTTCAGCGTGTTGATCAGATACTGGAGCGGGCTCAACTCGCCGATTTCCCTCTGCCCGAGCGCGACCGCCGCATACGCCAGCGAGATCCGCGGCCGCATCTTCCGCTCCCCCTCCCACAGCGTCTCAATCCGCGCCCGGTCCTCGATCTTTCCGAGCCGTCCCAAACCCTCGGCCGCTCCGGCGCGCATCATCTCATCGGAGTCCAATAGGTACTTCTCAAACAGCGGCCGGTTCCCCTCGTCCGG
>CAMDKT010000623.1 GCA_945900935.1 Candidatus Sulfopaludibacter sp. SbA3
AGGAGGTTGCTGGGCCAAGGCACCGCCCTGGCCCAGCACCGCCGCTGCGCATAGCAGCCCCGTAATCACAACTCGGCTGGTCACGCACCAGCCTGGCAGCAGGCGTGTTCGCACGGTTCCAAATGGACGGGCCCGGTAACCGCCGCCGGCGTCGCTTTCACGCCAAACACCCTTCCAAACTTCGCCAGCATTCGCGCCCTGTCGCCGGAAACGGCCGCAACCGTGGACGTCGCGTCCGCAGGCAGCGGACAGCGATCCAAAACGAGGCATTTTTGTCCGTGGATCGCTAATTTCGCCGCCGCTATCTTCACTCTGGCCTCCTTGGCCGGTGAATAGCGGCCGTATTTTACGCGGTTCCGCTCTTCGGAAACGCCGGCATTCAACTCATGGGCCTGCAGGGAACGGCAACAATCCGGGATGGCCGGCTGCTCCATTTGGATCGGCCTCGCCGCCGCCGTTGTATAACGACCATACTTCGCCCGTTCGAATTCGGCCCTCGATGGCGCGCCGCTCGCCGCGGCCATCGACGTGCCAATAGTCAACGCACACAACAACATTGTGGTTCTCATAAGACATCTCCTGATGAAACATTCGTGATGCGCAAGCGCACTGCGCGCCGCCTCCAGCATTCCGGGCGCGTTCGGAAGCCGTCTCCAGCAAGGCTCGAGACGGTGTGGGCTATCCAGACGGGAGATGTCCGTCTAAATGAGGAACTGATGGAAAACGACAAACCGCTGGTACGGCGGTAGCTGCGAAAGGAAAACCGCGCGGCCGGCCGTCACCGCCGGCAGCTTTTCTTTCCAAATTGCGCCGGGCTCCGATTCAAAATCCGGTAACCCGTCATTCGTCGCCCCAACGGCAAGCGGCGCCACGCTCGTGTCCATGTAAATGCACCCGGGCCGGGCGCAATCATCCGGCAAGGGCGCTGGCGTCGCCGGACAGCACGGGTGAGCCGGCGCGCTTTGCGATATCGCCGCCTCCGCGCAATAGCCGATCGGTGTCGCCACAAGAACGAACGCAACCAAGGTGGCGAACCCGAATTTGGTTATTACGTTCATCTGCACACTTCCTTGCACGCAGCCGTCCAATCCGTCTGCCTCGATTGTACGCTCTTTTGATCGATTTGCAAGCCCGCTGAGTCAAATGGCCCATTCAGCCGGGCAAAACACCCGGCTCACGTCTCAACCAACTCGATGACCGGCCAGCGCATCGCTTCCGAATATCGTCACCATCTACGACAGCAACGAATCCGACCGTGACTACTTCCCGAAGTAACCATCATCCACGCTAATCGAATTTGCCTTCTTAATCGCTTCCACTTCCGCTTTCGCCAGTTCCGGACGCAATGTCTTCTCGATCTGGTCCTTCATCTCCGCCAGCGCCTTGCTCTTGCGCTCCTCCACCTTGATCACGTGGTACCCAAATGCCGACCGCACCGGTTCGCCTACTTTGCCCAACGGCTGCGAAAATGCCGCCGTGTCAAACTCCGGCACCATCGATCCCCGCGCGAACTGCCCCAGATCGCCGCCCTGCGCGCCCGTCCCCGTATCATCGGATTCGGTCTTCGCCAGCGCCGCGAAATCTCCGCCGCCGTCCAACTGCTTCTTCAACTCCTGCGCCTTCGCCATCGCCTCGGCGTCGGACAGTTCTTTCTGTCCTTCCCGCAGCGGTACACGGGAATCCTTGAATCGCACCAAAATATGGCGCGCCTTCACTTCCTCGTATTCGCCCTTGTGCTCATCGTAATATTTCTGCACCGCCGCGTCGTCCATCTTCACGCTCGTCTGTAGTTCGCGGAACAACATCTGCGCCAGCATCTGATCCTGCTGGAGCGAAATCTGTATCTTCGCCGCCGGCGTCTGGTCGATCTTGCGCTTCCGCGCTTCCTCAGCCATCAGCCGCAGTTCTGCATACTGCTCCGCCACTTTCCGCTTGTTCGGGCCCTTCGCCTCGGTCTGAATCTGCGGCGGCAGAGCGTTAATGAACTGCTCGTATTCGCCTTTGGTTACCTTCGTCGTCCCAATCGTAAGTACGACTGGGTCGGCGGCTTGCTCCAGCAGCGGTTTCGGCGCTGGCGTCTGGCCGCTCACTAGCATCTGAGAAAAAATTATGGCCGTGCTAAAGCCGAGAAAACAAATGGGTTTCATCCTTGGACCTTTCTCCAGAATAGCTCGAATTCGGTCCCCGGCGCGGTAGATTGGAAATAATGGGCTTTTCTGCCCCCGGTTTTACATATGGCAACTGCCCAAAAAACAGCAAAAGTACTTCGCCTCCGGGATCTCCTCCCGGACCTCCTCGCGATCATTGTCCCCCTCCGCGGCCACCTCTCCATCGGCGTCGTCCTCATCATCGTCAGCCGTTGCGCCAGCCTTGTCCTCCCGGCCTCCACCAAGTTCCTCATCGACGACATCATCGGTAAAGGCCGCCATGAAATGTTGAACCCGCTCGTCGCCGCTATCGTTGCCGCCACTCTCGTTCAGGCCGCCTGTTCCTTCACCGTCACCCAGATCCTCTCCAAGGCCGCCCAGCGCCTCATCGCCGAAATGCGCCGCCGAATTCAAATTCACGTCGGCCGCCTCCCCGTCGCCTATTTCGATAAAAATAAGACCGGCGAACTCGTAAACCGCATCATGTCCGACGTCGAAGGTCTCCGAAACCTCGTCGGCACCGGCCTTGTCGATTTTTGCGGCGGACTCCTGACTGCCGTCCTCGCCCTCGCCATTCTTTTCAATACCAGCGCGCTGCTCACCGTGCTCGCCCTCATTATCGTCGTCGCCATCGCTTCCGCCATGTTCTTTGGCTTCAATCGCATGAGGCCGCTGTTCAAGGAACGCAGCAAGATCCAAGGCGAAATTACAGGCCGTCTCCAGGAAACGCTCAGCGGCGTCCGCGTTATTAAGGGCTACCACGCCGAAACCCGCGAAGAGTCCATCTTTTCCAAAGGTATCCACCGCCTGCTCGAAAACATCCTTCGCTCCCTTACAGGCATCGCTCTCATCAATCAATCCGCCGTCGTCCTGCTCGGCCTCATCGGCTCGCTCATCATTTGGATCGGAACACGCGAAATCCTCGCCGGTCATCTCACCCTCGGCGAGTTCATCACCTTCACCGCCTTTCTCGCCTTCCTCGTCGCGCCCATCTTCGGCATCGTCAGCGTCGGATCCCAACTCTCCGAAGCCCTCGCCGGTCTCGAGCGCACCCGCGAAGTCCTCTCCGAACTCCGCGAGGACCACGACCCCGCTCGCACCATCGTCATGCCGCCCATCAACGGCCGTGTCGAATTTCAGAATGTCGATTTTGCCTATGACGAAGGTAAACCCGTCCTCCAGAACTTTTCCTTCGTTGCCCAACCCGGCTCCGTCACCGCCCTCGTCGGCTCCTCCGGCTCCGGCAAGTCCACCACCATCGGCCTCATCGCCGCCTTCGCCAAGCCCCAGCATGGCCGCATTCTCGTCGACGGCGTCGACATCGCCTCCGTCACCCTCGATTCCTTCCGCAGTCAGCTCGGCGTCGTCCTCCAGGAGTCGTTCCTCTTCGACGGCACCATCAGCGAAAACGTCGCTTTTTCCCGCCCTGGCACCTAATGCCACATACTTTTTGTCATGATTGAGCCTTGCGCCTTGGGAAGGGCTTCGCGCTGTGCCAAATCTCTCTCGGATAGGCCGGACGCTTTTTCTTGCGCGGATACAGTTTGGCCTGCCCGATTGCGTGATTCATCAACGCGACAAGTCTCTCGGTTTCCTCTACGGTTGTCGCAGCGGCGATTTTGGCTCCATAGACCTTGAGTATGCGTTTTACTCTGGTGAAACTGAAGCTTCGCGGGGCAGCCCCTGCTTGCTGAGCGGCCTGATAGATGACCGCGCGCACCAGGTTGTA
>CAMDKT010000624.1 GCA_945900935.1 Candidatus Sulfopaludibacter sp. SbA3
GGAAGCGGGCGAACTAGCCCGCAACTCATTGATTTTTATGGTGCGCCCGGACCGATTCGAACGGCCGACCTTCTGGTTCGTAGCCAGACGCTCTATCCAGCTGAGCTACGGGCGCGACTTGCGGCGTGACGATTACTAGAATAGCACGAATGGCGGTCTAATTCCGAATCCGGCCATCCGAGTAGAGCGTCAACCGGCGGCCGCCCCATTGGACGGTGTTACCGAACAGGCCGGCGATCCAGATGGCGACGCCGGCCATATCGCGTAACGGCATCAGCGAGAGTCGGAAGACGACGTTACGGTCTTCCAGGATCATCAGGCCCGCTAGCACTGCGACGTTGAAGCGGAGGGCGAAGAGAATGAAGCCGAAGAGCGGGTGGCCGGTGAAAAAGGCGACGAAGGCCCACAGGGTGGCGAACGTCACCGGGAGGCCGAGATAGCCGAGCACGCCGCCGCGGGAGACGCGAATCGTTCGGGCCCAGCGGAGTTGGTGGTCCCAGGCCTCGCGCCATGTGCGCGCGCCGAGGTTCGTTTCAACGATGCAGGATGACAGAATCGTTCGCTTGCCGCTTTGGGTAATCAGGCGGCCGAGTTGGTAATCGTCAGCGAGATAGCCGCCGATGGCTTCGAATCCGCCGACGGATTTGAGATCGGCGCGCCGGAAGCAGAGCGTTGAACCCATGGCGAATTCGGTGACGCCGACGAACGGCGCGACGAGCGTGGACGGCGCGAAGTCAGTGGCGACGCCGAGGGCCTCCATCTGGCCGGGAAAATGTTCGGCGCGTGCGCGGTAGAGGGCAGTGACCAGGCCAACGCCGGGCTGCGCAAGTTCCGCGGCAAGGGTTTTCAAATAGCCTTGCTGGACGCGGATGTCGCCGTCGTTGACGAGCAATACATCGTAGAGGGCTTCCTTTTCCAGGTCGATGAGGGCGCCGACTTTGGGGTTGGGCGTGATGGTGGAGCGGATGATGAGTTTAATGCGGCGATCAGGGAATTCGGCGATGGCGCGTTCGATGATGGGGACGGCGGGATCATCGCGGTCACTGACGGCGAAGAGGAGTTCGAAGTGCGGATAGTCCTGCTGGGCATGGGAACAGACGACGCTATAGAAGAGGGGATCGATGCCTCGGACGGGTTTCAGAATCGAAATGGGCGGCATCGAATCCGGCAGCGGGCGCCGTTGGAAGATGCGGCGGAGGCAGGCGATCAGAGCGACGAGCTGATAGGCGATGGGGATGAGAAACAGGGTTTCCATTTAGAGTGCCAGCAACGCGACGCCGAGTGTCACCAATCCGGTTCCGGCCCAGCGGGCGGGCGTGACCTGTTCCTTCAACAGCAGGCGGGCGAGGACAGTTTCGGCGACGAGGCTTAAGGCGGTGGCTGGGACGGCGAAGCTTAAGTCGGCGACGGCGAGGAGGGCCAGGAAGGCGTAGAAGGAGATGGCGAGAAAAACGATGGACCCAATGAGAGGCGCTTTGGTGAGAAGGAGTTTCAGCAGACGCCCGATACCGGTGACCTCGCCGTGCCGCTTCATTTCCCAGCTTTGCAGGAGGTCGCTAGCGACGGTGGAGACGACGATAACGGCGACGTAGATCCAGGGCATTAGGGCGTCTCCGTATTCGGGGCGGTTCGTCCGACCAGCACCGTGCCGCCGACAATGCAGAGCGTGCCGAGCCAGCGCAGGGGCGTGATGATCTCGTTCAGGAAAACGGCGCCCATGACGGCGTTCAGCACAAAGCCAACGGAGGTTACGGGAACGACGTAGGTCAGGTCCGCCCAACCCAGCAGCGCCATTCGCGAGAGGACCCAGCCGGCTAAAAGCAGTATTCCGCAGAAGACAAACGGATCGAAAACGACGCGAACGAAACTCCAGGCCGATCCGTCCATGGCCGCGCCGTGTTTAATGCCCCAACTGAGGGCGAAATTGCCGGTGACGTTGGTAACGACAACGATGGCGGCGAAAGTCCTGGTTTTCCAGATGAGATTTCCGCTATTGGTTGGCACTGGCGAGCGAGGCCTGTTTCTGATCCTTCACAAACTGCTTGCGCTTGGCGCGGAGAGCCAGATATTCGCGCGCTTCTTTGTAGAGACGGCGGCGGTCATTGGCGTCGAACATGGCGGCGCGGACGATGCGCCAGGCGGCCTTCGGACGGAAGTAATATTCGGAATAGAAGCGTTCGACGGAGTCGACGAGTTCGCCGCGATCGAGGCCGGGGTAAACAATGTTCGGCAACTGATGGCCCACTTCGTCGGTCATGGAATCGAGCGTAATCAGACCATTCTTGACGACGTGATCGTAGAACTCGGTGCCGGGGTAGGGGTGGGCGAGCGAGACTTGAATGGTTTCGCAGTCCAGCTCTTTGGCGAAGTTGATGGTGGTCTCGATGGAGGCGCGCGATTCGCCGGGGAGGCCGACGATGAAATCGGCGTGGATTTTGAGGCCAAGTTTATGGGCGTTGGCGGTGAAGCGGCGGGCCATATCGATGGTGGCGCCCTTCTTGATGTTTTTGAGGATCTGCTGATCGCCCGATTCGTAGCCGACGATCATCAGGCGGCCGCCGGCGTCTTTCATCGCAGCGAGGGTGTCGTAATCGGTGGTCACGCGCGAAGTGCAGCTCCACGTCATGTCGACTTTGCCGAGTTCCTTGCACAGTTGAATCGTGCGTTCTTTGCGGTAGTTGAAAGTATCGTCGTCGAAGAAGACTTCCCGGATGCCAGGGAAGTTTTCCTTGATCCAGCGCACTTCGTTGACGACGTCATCTACTGAGCGCAAACGCCAGCGGTGGCCGGAGTGCGTCTGCGGCCAGAGGCAGAAGGTGCATTGGGCCGGGCAGCCGCGGGAAGTGTAGATTGACACGAACGGGTGCTTTAGGAACGGCACGTTGTAACGGGTGAAATCCAGGTCGCGCTTGTAGACTTTGGAGGCCCAGGGAAGTTCGTCCAGGTTTTCAATCACCGGGCCGTCGGGGTTATGCATGAAGCCATCGCCCTTTCGGAAGCTCACGCCGGGGAGTTCTTCGAGCGGCTTGCCATTGGCGTAATCGACGATCTGGTGGTCGAATTCCTTGCGGACGACGAAATCAATGGCCTTGGACGTGCGGAGGCATTTTTCAGGTTCAACTGTGACGGGCGGCCCGACGAAGCAGACCTTCATCTTTGGGTTCAGGTCCTTCATCATGGACGCCATTTTGGCGTCGATGTGGAATCCGGGCGTCGAGGTGAAGAGAACGAGCAGTTCGAAATCTTTCGCCATGGCAACGGTCTGCTCGATGGAGACTTTATGGGGCGGCGCGTCGAGGAGTTTCGAATCCGGCAACATGCCGGCCGGGTAAGTTAACCAGACCGGATACCAGTAGGATTCGATCTCGCGAGAAGCGGGCCAGCGTGAACTGGCACCGCCATCAAACCCCTCGAATGACGGCGGATTCAGGAAAAGCGTTCGCATGGATACCTATCTTGAGGGTACGGCATTCCGGCTCAGGCCTTCAACCTGATTCGGGGCTAATGGTTACAGCCGATTGCCGAACGGCGAGATTTAGAGCCTAATTTGAGCAAAGGGATACTTCCGCTGATCGTGATTTTCGGAGTTGGGGCGGCGGCGGAGTGGATTCGCATCGACTTATTATTGACAGTTCCCTCGATCGCGGCGATAAACCTTGGGTTGTCCTGGTACGCATTGCGGTCTTCGCAACGGATCGTCGGCTCGATGCTGTCGCTTAGCGTGGTTTCGATTCCTGTTCTATTTTTCGTGACGCGCTAGATTTTCGACTCTTCGACCGCCGTTGCGCGCGCGTCCTGTTAACGATCACCAGAAAACGTAGTTTTCTGCACATCAGGCCGGAGGGGAGCGTCATCATCCGCGCCGCAG
>CAMDKT010000625.1 GCA_945900935.1 Candidatus Sulfopaludibacter sp. SbA3
CGGTTGCCAATCCTCCCAGACCGCCGACAACCAGGCCCACAGAAACCGATCAGCGGTCGTCAACTTCGGCCGCCTCACCGACCGCTGCAGAACACCGAGCTGATGACGAAGGGCCAGAATCTCAAACTGAAGCGCCGTTCGCTGGCGAAAGAACGCCAAGAAAGCCACCGCCAGCGCCACCAACGGAGGCGAACAAGGGAATCGAAGGAAGAAAGGCAACCCCCAATTTATCAGCAACTTCGAGATTTGCGAGAACCACACATCGCCGCCCACGCCTCCCCGCGGACCACCAAGCTCTACGACCGCACCTCGGATGTGCTCACCTTGGAGGAGATAGAGAAGATTGGGATTTGACGCAACCCGCACTTTGTCAGCAGCTTCGAGGTTTTCGAGAACCACAAACGGAAAACCGGGTTAGGAGAGCGTGAACGGCTTCTTGGGTGGCAATGGAATATCCACTTCTGCATAGCTGCCGGGGATCGCCGCATTCACTGCTGATGACACTTGATCGAGATATGGTTGAACGAAGCGCCATGTTGAATTGCCGAGTACGACAATCGCGATCTTTCGGCCTGAAAGGTTCTGCTGGTAGAGAAGGTTCTTGTCGGTCGTCAATAAAAGCTCGAAGCCTGCCTCTTCCGCTACTTTGAGCAACTCCCCATTTGAAATGCAATCCCAGCCTCGATCTATCGCCTCGGTCACCTCGTGACCCGCCAGAGCTTTGGCTATTCCGCTCGGGGTGCCGTGGTCAAAGAGGATGCGCATCTGCCGAGGTGGACGCTGCTTCTACGGGCAGCGTTCGAAGGCTGCGGGCTGCAAATTCCAAAACCGAATTAATCTGCTCACGTGATACGCGGAACTGTTCCATGATCTCCTCAATGGGCGATCCGGCTTCAAGATTTTCAAAGATCGTCGCGACCGGCAGGCGGGTATCCTTGAACACCCATGCGCCGCTCACGCGGCCGGGGATGCTTTCCACGGCGGGACATTGAGACCAGTCAAGCTGTGCCATACTCAAACTCCTTCATCTTCATCGTAACGGGTTCCAGTCTAGCGGAGAGCGGGCATCCTGTCAGAAACTCCGAAATTTCGGGGGCTGGCCCAAGATGAGGTTTCCGAGAACGACAATCATCGGAGCCGGACCCACCTGGGATTGGAGAAGGACACACCGGAACCTCGCCCGATCCAATCGGCGGACATGGGGCGGGTTATTGCGATGCCGGAAGTCGGCGGACTCCATCATCGTTACGAGCGCCGCATAAAGGCATCTTCGGCGCGATTCCATCCGCACTGGTCTGTGCCCTTGCGCCGCCTCATTGACGGACACCGCGGCCGCGGCCACGAGGCTTTTGGCGAAGCGGCCAGAGGCGTTGCGAGCCGACGACATCGGGCGAGTGAAGTCCGAAGACGCCCGCTCAGAAACCAGAAAGGCTGTGGAATCCGTCCGGTCACACGTCAAGCCGAGGTTTCCGAGAACGACAGACGCCTCCGCGAAGAAGATCATCCGGTCCAGGCAAGACTCCTTGATGCTCTAGGTTGCCTCATTGGACAGTAGCCCAAGTTTCTGGCCCTCACCAACACGCGCCACGCGTGTTCGGTTACTCCTGACAAACCTCTCGGCGTGGGGATTCAGATTAGGCGATCGGGACGGCAACTTCACGGATTTCACCCCCGCGGCCTGGGCCATACGGGAGAACGCTCAAGTATCAGCTCGGCCGTTCCTTACCCCGAAAAGCACCAGTTTGCGATCTGTCGCGAGCCGCGCTGGTGGCATCACGCGCCGCGTGTTCCCGAGGTGTTGCCGGGCTGTGCGCAAGTGAACAAGACGGCGATTCGGATTCCGTTGTTCACTGCGGACGCGGGCGACTTGATCGATCAATACGCCCGGGCGTTTGAGAAGGTCCGGGCGCACGGTACGAAGCTTGCCAAGGCCTGAGAGGGACTTCTTAGTTCGCTGGGAATGCTTCGACGTTGCGCACGTGGAATGTTTCGCCGTTGGAGAAGGTTCCGTCGAACCGCAGATATCTCAGCTCCACGGCGGGGAAAGTGTCGGTCTTGACGCCGCGCCAGGGGCCATGGCGGCGATCCGCCAGCGGAATCCAGTGCTTACCATCGATCGAGCCTTCCACCATGTAGTGAGCATACGGCGCCGGTTTGACATGCCAACGCGGGTTGCGGTAGTCGATGAACGGCGGCAGTTCGTACCTGAGGGTATCGATGCGTATCGAGCGATTCAACGTGATCACGGTCGAATCACGCTGGTTCGCCGGAATCACATTTTCCCGGTTGTTTGGTTTTGCTCTCGCCAGCAGATCGTGGAGCGTGCGCCGGTACAGTTCGCGAAACAGCGTATTGCCTTGGCCTGCCAGAATGTTTGGAAAATTCTCTCCACAAATCATCCCAAGCCGCTCGTTCTTATGCACGGCGATTCCGATGCGGTGGAGCGGCGTGGGATCGAAAGCTTGGATTCCGAACTCGCGCGCCTCGGGCGCGGCTCGATCCGAGCGCACCAGAATGTCCCACGCCCTCGGTTCATAGGCGAAGTCAACCTCTCCGCCCCAAGGGCCGGGCACTTCGTCGCCGGCCTTGAGGTTCAGGCCTCTCAGGATCCGGTGCGCCGCATCGGCGATGACGGCTTTGCTGGAGCCAATCCAGTAGCCCACACTGGTATGGAAAGGGTTCAAATAGTCGATTGCGCTGCCTGTGGCGGGATCGAGAACAGGCGCGTCCGGCAGCGCGTCCTCCGGCAGCAGACGCGGCGACTGGAAGTCGCTGGGCTGGTCTCCCAAGTGTGCCCAGACGTGTCCGCGCTGCCAGAAGTAGCGCGGCTCGGCCAGGCTTGGCAGGTACTCGACAATCACCGCGAAGGAATCGCCCCCGTGGAGGAGGACGCCGCCGCCTCGCCCCAGGTATTCCTGGAAACGGAGAAAGCCTTCTTTCGTGGTGAACTCGCTGTGGTTTCCGATCAGCACCAGACGATAGTCCTCGAGCCGCACTCGCCCCAACGCGACATCGCGCTGGGTGGCGTACTCGATGGTGAATCCATCACGGGCCGCCAGTTCGTCCAGATACCGCCAGTGATGGATTTCGGCGAACCGCTCGTAGAGGCTGTAGAAGAAGTTGTTCAAACGATGCTGGCGGCTGCTCATCACGGTGGGCGAATAACCGACACTGCCGTCGTAGCCGGTGCGCCAGCCGTGATAATCGTGGCCGCCGTTGGTTGCGTAGGCAAGCCACATGTCGGTCGCCGCGACATAGAGTACTTGCGCCTGCGCGCGTGCCGGGCGAACGATCACGTTGGTCAGTTTCTGGTTCAGGTCATTCTCGGACGGATCGACACGACCACCGGCCGGGACGACAACGAGACGGTATAAGCCTGAACGCCAATTCCCGACCGGGACCTTTACGGTCGTCACCGGGAGCTGGTACTCGAAGGGCACGCGCGCAGCCAGTTTTTTTCCGATTTCATCAATGATGCAGAGCTCCATGCGGCGTCCGTTGTCTTCGGGCCCAGGAATGACCGCGACAGTTTGCCGTTCACCCGGCTGCCAGCTCAGATCGGCGGCGCTGAGAATCGGAAAAAAGTTGACCGGTATGTTCGGGTCCACTCCCCGGCGCAACTGGTACCACTCGGCCCACCAGAACTTGCTGTCTTTTGGACGATACGCGAACAGGGTGATCTCCATTTTCGGATTACCCGTGATGGCCACCAGTTGCAGCGTAGACATATTCGTGAACCGCGAATGCCCGCGCCGGGCATGCCGCGAGATCTCCGCGCCGTCCAGCGTCACTCCCACCGCCACGTTGGCGTCGCGGTTGTAAAAGAGTGAACCCCAGTTAGTGAATTGGTTGTCGGGGATC
>CAMDKT010000626.1 GCA_945900935.1 Candidatus Sulfopaludibacter sp. SbA3
TAGAGCCGACTCATTACGGGCGCGGCATGTTCGCCGGCCGCTGGCGTCTCGTGGTGCACAGGCTTGCGCCGCGCCGAAAAGTCCTTCACCCAACCGAGTGATCGATTGTCGATCTGCAGGAAATCCGAATCCAGCGCGACGACAACATCCGCTTTCTTAAAGTCGTACTGCGGCCGCAGCGAATCATTGAACGCGATCTGCGAACCTTCAAGAATGGAATCGTCGGAAAGCGGTTCAAATTCCACCCACTTTGCCTTCGGCATCTTCGCCGCCAACTGCGTCCGCAACCCAGCCAGCGTCGGCGAGTTCACAAACGAACTCAGCACCCGCACACCGTCACCATCGGCCGGTAGCGAAGCCGCGGCATTGCTGAACGCATCCCACGTCGAGGCCTTTCCGCCCTCCAAAACTTCCTTTGATCGGTCCGGATCGTACAAATTCAGTACCGACGCCTGCGCCAGCGAAGTCGCCGCGCCCCGACTCGCCGGGTGATTGTTGTTCCCTTCAATCTTGATCGGACGTCCATCAAAAGACTCGACCACCAACCCATACGCGCGCCCGTTCAATGGCATCGCCGTCGCAAAGTGGAGCGAATTCCCCATCACGACGCCCTCAACCGATTTCGCGTACGGCAGAATTTTTTCCACCGGCCGTCGGCACGCAGTCAACCCCGCCAAACCCATCGAAGCAGCCATCAGTTGCAGAAAATTCCGCCGCGACTTGCCGTCCAACACATCGGCCGCGCCTTCAGGAAACTCCTGCGCTACCCAATTCTGGAACTTTGACGAATTCGAAAGCTCTTCCAGACTTCGCCAGAACTTCTTGCCAGTCTGGTTTCCAATTCCCTGTATTTGAATCATCGGTGGCACCCTGAGCAGTTAACGGGCGGGTTGATCTTCTTCAAAGCGATGATTTCTCTCCCGATCTCCACCGGATCCCGCTCCGGCTTCCAATCTAATTTCGTCACCAACTCCGCTGGCCGCAAATTCGGCGCCGCGTTCCGATGGCACTCCAGGCACCACGCCATCGTCAACGGCTGGACTTGCTTGACCTCTATCATCTGGTCAACCCGGCCATGGCAGGTGACACAGCTTACTCCCGAATTTACGTGCGCGCTGTGGTTAAAAAACACATAGTCCGGCAACCGGTGGATTTTCACCCACGGGATCGGCTGATCAAGCTCAAAACTCTTTCGTACCGGCTCCAGGACAATACTCTGCCCCTTCACCTTCGCGTGGCAGTTCATGCACGTCTGCGTCGGCGGAATCGCCGCGTAGGAACTCTTGTCAACTGTCGTGTGGCAGTACAAGCAGTCCAAACCGAGGTTCCCTGCATGCATTTTGTGGCTGTACGGGATCGGCTGCGTCGGCTGGTAGCCCGGCTCGATCCGCTTCGGATGGGTGATGAATAGCATCCCTCCGACCGTTGTCGCCGCCCCCAGACCCGCCACCAATAAGGCACCCCGGATCATCAGATCGATTTTTTTCGAAAATATCTGTCCCATTGCCTAGACTACGGCTCCTCTCAAGCCACAAGGTCCGTAGAGTGCTCGTAGCTGGGCTGGTTGGCAAATCATGTTAGCTTGGTTTTGGAAGTGGACCCGGAGAAACCGTACATCCCACTGCGAGTTCTATTACTACTTCTACCACACGGGCAGAATTTCTGCAATAGAGAGAAAATTTCTTGTTTAACAAGAATGGCGGCCGTCTCGTATGAAGTTTCGCGTACCCGAAGCCCGCAATCCCGGTTACCTCGGTAAACGCTTCGGCGACCTGAAGGTCCGCCTCAAACTAGTCGTCCTGCACAATTTGTTTTTTCTTGTGTTAACAAGCTCCGTTTATTTTACCGTGTTTCCCCTACTTGAGCAAAGGGTATCCGGTGCTAGATCGAGAGAAATAAGTCTTATCACCCAGGCGTTTCTCGCCGATGCTCCCCTCCCTCAACTTCCTGGTCTCGAAATCTACTCCTATGAAGAAGGTTCGGCTCAGGCGCTCGGACTCTCAAAAGAAATTCGCATTTGGCTTGACGGGCACCCCGGTCGCATCCACGGCACGGCCGCCACGGACGAGTATCTCTACCGGAAAAATCCAGTTTCGGGAATCTACCGCAAGATTCGGCTGCCCAATGAATACTACCGCCAGGCGCTCGGGATCATAAGAACAGCTCTTTTCGTCGTGCTGGGTGTCATCTACATTCTGGCCGTTCTCCTTCTGGAACTCGTAATCATGCCTCTGTATGTCTATCGGCCGTTGCGCGCAATGCTTGATGCAGATTATTCCGTAATGACTGGGGATCGTCCTAGGGAGATCATCCCCGCCGACGATATTCCCCGGGACGAAATCGGCCAAATCATGCTTTCGCGCAACAGCACCGTCGAACAGCTCCGTGCCCGCGAGGCGGAGCTCGAAGCCGCGCTCAACCGCCTCGAAAACGCCAAGCAGAGCCTCGCCGCGCAGGACCGCCTCGCCAGCCTTGGCATGCTCAGCGCCGGCGTCGCCCATGAACTCAACACCCCTCTCGCCGTCCTCCAAGGCTCAATCGAAAAGCTGCTCGAAACCGTCAACGCCCCCAGCGCGCAACAGCGCCTCCTCCGCATGCAGCGCGTCGCCACGCGCCTACGCTCCATCAGCGAAGGCCTGCTCGATTTTGCCCGTGTCCGCAAACCGCGCCTGGAAGACATCGCCCTTCGTCCCCTGATAGACGAAGCCTGGAGCCTCCTGGCTCTCGACGAAAAATCCGGCGCAGCCAACTTCCTCAACACCGTCCCCGCCGATTGCCGCCTCACCGGCAATCCTGATCGCCTCATGCAGGTTTTCATCAATCTGCTGCGCAATGCCTTGCAAGCCATCCCGGACGCCAATGGCAAAATCCGTGTCGCCGCAATACCCGAAGGCCGCTGCTGGGCCATCACCGTCGAGGACAACGGCCCAGGCATCCCCGATGACGTGCTCCCCGAAATCTTCGACGCCTTTATCACCACCCGCCTTGACTCCCGCGGCACCGGCCTCGGCCTCACCGTCTCCGAAGGCATCATCCAGCAACACGGCGGTACGATCAACGCATTGAATAACCCCGGCGGCGGAGCCCGCATCGAAATTCGCCTCCCCGCCTGAACTATCCTGTACCCATGGCGGCCGATTCCCCCCAACCCGAAGTCTTCATCGATATCGCCGTCCTCGACGACGATCTCGATTTCCGCAACTACATGGAAGACGTCCTGAAAGACGAAGGCGCTTTCACCGTCCGCACCTTCGCCCACCCCGACGATCTCTTCGCCGCCGCCGAGCAGCGTCTGCCCGACATCATTCTGCTCGACATGAAAATGGGCGAGTTCAGAGGCGACGCGGTCCTCGAACAGTTGCAGACCCGCTGGCCCGGCATCTGCGTCATCGTTGTCACCGGCTACCCGTCGTATGAGGACATGCGCGCCACGTTCAAAATGAACGTGTTCGACTACATCACCAAGCCTTTTTCCCTGGCCCAACTCCGCCAGGTCCTCCGGCACGCCGTCGAAACCCGCGATCTCGGAAAAACTCCGCAGGACCGCCTTCGCGAGCGCCTCGGCCATCGCATCAAAGTCCTGCGCGTTGAACATGATTGGTCGCTTAGGGACCTCGCCGGTACGACCAAGCTCAGTGTTTCTCAAATTAGCGCCATCGAGCGCGGCGCCCATCTGCCTTCCATGGAATCTTTACTCGCCATCTCCAAGGCGTTCGACAAGAAACCGAGCGAGATCCTAAGCTCGATTGATTTCTAGCGCTAGCGGGACTTTCGCAAAACCGGGCGTGTTTTCCTCGTAGAGCAGCCTTAAACAGTAGGTGGGATGCCAGCCGCGCGCTAGCTGAAAGAATGACA
>CAMDKT010000627.1 GCA_945900935.1 Candidatus Sulfopaludibacter sp. SbA3
GTATTTGTGGCCTGGGGCTCCGGAGGCGGTGCGGTATTCGTTTGGGGTTGGGAGGATTTCTTCGAGTTGGCGGAATTTATCGATGGGGCTTTTTTTGTTCTGGGCGGAGAGGGAGAGGAGGAGGGCACCGAGGAGGAGGCTGCGTCGCATGATTTACGCTAGCGGAGTTGGCGGTTGTTGGGCAAGTGGGGGGGACGCCGGAAATGGGGCTTTTGACTGACAGGACGAGTGCTGACGGCGCAGGCATGCCAGAGTGAATTGGCTTCGAATTGGCGTTCACCGAGTGAGTCGAACGCTGACTGGAGCATACCTTTCTGGACGAAACCGCGAGCAACATTTCCGAGGCTAGAGCGTGGCCAGTATTCGGCGAACACCTGCTTCCTTTTCACCAATTGTTTTGATCCAACCTTCCAGTTCACGGATTTGGCAACGGAGCCGATGGTCTTCGGCGGCCTTGAGTGGTGCTGCGGCCCTCAATGCTGCCGCCATGGATCCTTCAAATTCGGTTTGACGGCGAGCATTCTCAGACGGCCTGTCACCATTGGCAGCCTTCGCGCTAAAGTGGTTCTGCAGGTGAAGAAAAACGAAATAGATCGCAGGCGCTGGAATGATTAGAAGCAAAATGAAATTCAGTGACGCCGCCCAAGGCGGGTCGCCTTTGCCAAACACGAGCCCATATGTACCAACCATATATACGTGGCCGACGACGGTGGAAACAAGCCAGATTACCCCACATACCGGACCCGTTATGATAATACACGCCAGTCCCGTCAACAGCGCTTGGGCCGCTCCAGACCAAAGGGGCTCGACGTGCTTCAGTTCTAATAACTCCGGCGGTTGCGGAATGGCAGCATATCGTTCGACACTCCAATTAAGCTGCTGTCGGCATGCCTCCAGCATTCCCTCGTACTTGATTTGATATTCCCGGAATACGGCCAAATCGGCTTCGACGCGACGACGTGTCATCGCGGGTTCCGCAACACCGTAAGCGCTTGTCAGCCCCAGGCTTCCGCCGATAGTCGTTATCACAGCGCCGCAATGATTACAAACCGGTGCGAACGCTACAACAGATGTCGCGCTCAGCGTAGCTCCACAACTAGGACAATTGGCGGCAACCGGCATAAGTATCACTTGAAATGCGCGGCACTTCAGTTACGCTGACCCACTTTCGCTCGGGATGCCGCACAGAAAGTTTACCTCAGAAATAGGCCACGTTGCCTAAATATTTCATTAGGAAGCCTTTATCGAGTTGGAGCCAGAGGTAGGTGAGCGAGTAGGGGAGTTGTGGTAGATGATTGTGGCGCGGCCGATGATTTTTTGGTTGGCGTCGTCGAGTTCGACGTCGATGGAGTAGTCGGCTTTTTCTTGCCAGTATTTATGGCCAAGGGCTCCGGAGGCGGTGCGGTATTCGTTTGGGGTTGGGAGGATTTCTTCCAGTTGGCGGAATTTATCGATGGGGCTTTTTTTGTTTTGGGCGGAGAGGGAGAGCAGAAGGCACTGAGGAGGACGCTGCGCCGCATGATTTACGCTAGTATGCCGGATACTAGCTGCCCCACAACCTTTTGCACTGCGCCTTGATGCCTTTCGGCGTGAGGCGCGAATCGAGCAAGCCCTGCCGAATCCGCGCGAGCAAACCGGCGTCGCAGTGGTCGAGAAGTTTGCAGACAAAATGATCGGTCTTGGCGGCGAGCGCCTGTTCGACTTTGTCAATGGGCATCTCTTGCGCGTCGGAAAAGTTGATTACAGAATCATGAACGACGAAAGGGTGATCGCCCCGCTTCAAAACGCACGTGGTATCGGAATGGTTGCGAAGTGTGGTGAGGTTGACGCAGATGGCTTTGCGGGTGTGATCGTCGATTTCAGTGACGATGATCCAAAGGTGCTCGGTTGCCTTGGAAGATTTGGGGAGGAGGAATGTATCCCCGCATTTGAGAGGCAATCGATATTACCGTTGGAGCTTCAACGCGGCGCACAGAGCGCATCTATGCGGGCGAGATTGTTTAGTTCGTCGACGATTGCGTCGATTTCCGCGGGATCTTTCTTTTGGGCTTTCAAGATGTCGGCGTAATGGATCGGGATGGCTCCGCCGTCTGGGTCTTGCCACTCGGGAAGTTTGTGAACAAAGTCAACGATTTCCCAGCGGCTGAGGCGGCCGTGATCTTTGAAGATTTTGTCGAGCAACTCGTCTTCCGCTTCGGAGAGCAGTTCGCCGTTGGGATCGATCGTCAGAGTTACTTCGTAATTGCCGGACGGGGTGATGTGCTGCGCCCAAAAGCTCGGATCTCCCGGGGACGGGCCTTCATTGATCCGATCCAAAATATGGCTGAGAACCGGCCCTTTGTCCATGGAAACATAGGTGTCGGTAGTGATGGATCGGCCCCATTGGGCAAGCGCCTCGCGGTCGGCAAGATAAAGGAGCTTGATGAGCTTCATGTAGCTCATCTTGCCGCCTCTGATTCGCAGAAGGCGCGCCGCGGCCTGTGTGGCTTTTGCTTCGATGAACCGCATCTAAATCAAGCATAGCAGTCTCGCCGGTGCCGTAATGGCCGGAACGGGGGTGGATCGATGGCAGCGTTCAGGCGTATACTGAGCCTGTCCGATGTTCGTGTCTTGGAGGACGTTCATGTCAATTTCCTGTCCTATCGATTTGAACAAAGCCGCGCTGCGAACGGAGATCTCCAACGTTTACGGGCGCGTGGCGGCGGCGCCGGAGGGAGATTTTCATTTCCACCGGGGCCCGGCGTACGCGGCCGAGTTCCTGGGATATGACGCGGTGGAATTAGGAAGGCTGCCGGCCGCGTGTACGGCGTCATTTGCCGGGATTGCCAACCCGTTGGCGATTGGTTCTATTCACGCCGGAGAGACTGTGGTCGACATTGGCTGCGGGATGGGTATGGACTTGCTGTTGGCGGCGAGTCGAGTGGGAGCGGAGGGGAAGGCGATCGGTGTGGATATGACGGAGGCGATGGTGGAGGGGGCGAGGGCCTCGGCGGCGGCGTGCGGGCTGAGCCAGGTGGAGGTTCGAAAGGGAGATGCGACGGCGCTGCCGGTGGAGACGGGGTCTGCCGACGTGGTGATCTCGAACGGCGTGTTGAATCTGGTTCCGGAGAAAGAGCTGGCATTCCAGGAGATTGTGCGGATTCTTAAGCCGGGAGGACGATTGTATCTTGGCGATATCGCAGTGGACGCGCCATTTACTGAGGAGGTGCGGAGCAACGTCGATTTGTGGGTGGCTTGAATCGCGGGCGCTCTGCCGGAGGCAGAGATCGTTTCGGTGCTGACGCAGTATGGGTTCGAGGATGTGCGCATAGTTGAGCGGTTCGATTGCTTTCGGGCTACTTCGAAGGAGAGGACAGCGCGGAAGTATGGCGTGCATGGCGTGAATGTGAGAGCGAGGAAGCCGAGTTAGGCCGTATGCTGGAAGGTAGTGACGCAACCTTCCATAGAAGCCGGTGAGCCCAAGACGAGCATGAGTCTTGGCATGTTGGGGATGATTTTGGTGCTGGTGGCGATCGGGGCGTTTTTTGTGGCGCTGGCGGTGGCGTATGCATTTGCGATTCAGGACCGGCCGGGGCAGGCGGATGTGCGGCTGCCGGTGTGGTTTTGGGTTTCGACGGGGCTGATTGGGCTGAGCAGTATCACGATGCAGTGGGCGCGGAGGGATTTGCGACTGGCGCGGATGACGCCTTACCGGATTGGCTTGTGGTTGACGTTTTGGCTGGGGGTTTTGTTTTTGTTGACGCAGTTGTTGGGGTGCAGGGATTTGGCGGCGCAGGGGATTTATGTGGTGGGGAATCCGCGGGGCTCGATGTACTTTATGTTTTCAGGGATTCACGCGGTGCATTTGCTGGGCG
>CAMDKT010000628.1 GCA_945900935.1 Candidatus Sulfopaludibacter sp. SbA3
ATGGCCGTTATCTAGTGCCAGACCTCGGCATCCAACGCAAGGACCGCATCCAAGATCCCTACCCCACCGAACCGATTCATCTCTGTGTGGAAATACTATCGCCCGAGGATCGCCTCAGCGAAATTCTCGCCAAAGGGGAGGAGTATCACGCCTGGGGCGTGCCGATGGTGTGGATCATCGATCCGGTCAATCAGGTCGCCTGGGAATTCAGCCCGAATCGGCCCCTGCATGAGGTTCCCGCCGACGGCTCGTTGACTGCCCCTGAGATCGCTATTCCGCTGGCGGATATTTTCGTGGCACGATAGACCGCCGGGGACTGAGGGCCAGCCATGCCGCTAACGGCGAAAGAGACGCGAATACAGGAAGTCTTGCGCCGGGACCGTACCCTTCGCCCGATTCCACGCGGCGAAAGCGTCGTTAGACATCGTTACATACCTTGGAATTATCGTGGTCAGCCCGGTGGCGATCTTGTTGAAGTTGAACGAAGGCCTTGCCAACTACCCTGACATCTCCACTAGATGAACTTGTCGCCGCCTTTTCCGATGCAGCTTTCATGTTCCCGTGCTCGAAGTTCCGAGTGAGCGCATCGCGCTGGCGGTAGGATCGTTATTAGTCAGGCGGTGCGTGAAAACGCTTTTTGTGGTGAAGCTGACGGCGGTCGGGTTATTCGCGGGGTGTGACGGCGGGACGGAGGTACGGAATGTACGGGTGGGAGATCCCTCGCGGCGACAATGATCCCGATGAGGCCCAGCACCCCTCCGCCGACTTTTGCGAGCCAGCCTTGATACCCCCTTGTTCCAGCCGCCGTTGCTTTTGATGGTCTGCATCGGGTGCACCGCCGACCCAAAGAAAGCAATTGTGGGAAAGTGAAAGGAAAACGGGAACCTGTCCTTTGAATTTTTCCCAGATGGCACTGTGACCACTTTGATGCCAGGAGCTGGAACATTTTCGTTCCCAGATGCGACGCACATCAAGTTATCCCTATCTGGTAACACGCTTACTCTGATCCTACCGGGACGGCAGAAGGCTGTTTTGCAACGGCGATTGGCTGACCGGTATGTCCGCACTGCGCCAGTGAGGGGGCTGGCGGGAAGAAACCGGTCAGGAGGTCGGTCCCACTTAGTGACCCTTAGCGGCTGCTGAGTTTTTGGGGCTCGGCGGTGAGGGAGAGGGCCATGGAGGCCCAGGCGGTGCCGGCGGCGGAGATCCACTGGTCCTGATCGTAGGGGAAGCCGCCCTCGAAGTAGGGTTGAACCCAGATGGAACGGGACTTGACGTGCCAGGAGCCATCGGCGGCTTGGGAGTTCAGAAGGAAGTCGATCCCCTTCTTGTACACGGGGGCGGAGACTGGCATTTTGCCAGCGGCTTGCAGGGCGTAGAGGGCTTGGCCGGTGGCGTAGGCGTCGACACCCATGGCGGGGTGCTGGCTCCAGCCGCCGGTGGGGAGTTGGGCGGCGGCGAGGGCGGCGGCGGCGGTGGAAATCGCGTCGCGGGAGGCATCGGAATAATGGAGGGCGAGAAGATGGAAGGCGCGATCCTGGGTGGCTTGAGGCGTGGCCTTTTGGAGCCAGGCGGCGGCGCGGGCGAGGCGGGCGGCGGTGTCGGCTTTGCCGGCGGACGGGGTGAACGTTTTCAGCGTATAGAGGGCCAGAGCGGTGGCTTGCATGGTGCCGTCGTTCATGGGCGGACGGCGGCCGTCGACGCCTTTCCAGAAGCCCGCCGGGTCCTGCATGAGCTTCATGTAGTGAACGGTGGCGGCAGTGTAATCGTCAGCGGGTTGGCGGTTCATGCCGCGATCGAACATTTCCCAGCCGATGCTGGCGACGCCGACAGCGCCCATGTCCATGATGCGATCGGGTGTGACGCCGTTCATGGCGGGGGAGAGCTGGGGGATTTCGCGGGGGGTGGGAATGCCGTGGAGACGGGCGAGACCGAGGGCCGCGGAGGGGAGATCCTGGGCGTGGCAGGAGTTGCAGCCGGCGGTGCGGATGAACGTATTGCTTTGCTTTTCGAGGAGGGAAAGGGCTTGTTGCACGGCGACGGGGACGGCGCGGCGGGCCGGGTTCGGCGGAACAACATGGCTGCTTGCTTTTGCATCGGCGGCGGAAACGCCGAGGAGTTTGGCAACCTCAGTATGTCCGCGTTTGGCGGCGAGGGAGCGGGGCGTTTCGCCTTCGCCGGCGCAATTGGGGTCGGCGCCGCGGTCGAGGAGGAGTTTTACGCTCGCGGGATTCATGGCTTCGGAGGCGGCGGCGTACATGAGGGGTGTGTAGCCGCGGTCGTCGGCGAGGTTGGGGTTGGCGCCTTTGGCGAGGAGGAGTTGGACGGACTCGGTGACGCCGACGGTGGCGGCGTTGTGGAGGGCGGATTCGTTCTTTTTGGTGGCGGCCTTGGGGTCGGATCCGAGATCCAGGAGGAGGGCGACGGCGCGGGGATTACGGCTATTGGCGGCGGCCATGAGGGCGTCGCCGCCGGTGCCGCTTTTTGTGTTGACGTTGGCTTTGGCGTCGATGAGGAGTCGCATGGCATCGAGGTCACCGCGACCGGAGGCGTTGATGAGGGGGGTCTGGCCGTTGGCGGTGGGGGCGTTGGGGTCGGCTCCTTTTTCGAGCAGGAGGCGGAGGATGCTGGTGGAGTTGGCGATGGAGGCGGCTTGGTAAACGAGGGAGCGTCCGTCGGCTTGCCGGGCGTTTTTATCGGCCCCGGCGTCGAGGAGGAGACGGACCTTGGCTTCGTCAAGGATGGCCCAATGGAGGGGTGTGGAAGCGCGGCGGTTTTTGGCATTGACGGCGGCGCCATTGGCGAGAAGGGCCTTCATGATGGCGAGATTGCCGAAGCCGGCGGCGTGATGGAGGGGAGTGGAACCGGACTGATCGGCGGCATTTACGAGAGAAGGGGTGAGAGCTTTTTCGACGGCGCGGGTGTCGGCGGCGCGGATGGCGGTGATGAAGGCGGCGAGTTTGGGGTCAATTGGCTTGGGCGGCGCTTCGTCTTTGATATCCATTTGGAAATCGACGCCTTGGTCGATCCAGGCGCGGAGGATGGAGATTTCTTCGGGAGTGAGGGGGCCGGAGGGGGGCATTTGCATGCCGCCGTCGCCGCTGACGACGCGTTTAATTAGTTTGCTTTCGGCGCTTTTGCCGGGAATCATGACGGGGCCGTAATCGCCGCCGCGCATGGCGTTTTGGCGTTTATCGAGACGAAGGCCAGCCTGTTGGACGTCGGCTCCGTGGCAGGAGTGACACTTTTGGGAGAGGAGGGGCAGGACGTGTTTCTCGAAGTCGATTTTGACGGTCGCGACCGGGGGGAGGGTTGGCTGGGCGGCGAGGGGGAGGCAGAGGGTCAATATGGATAGGGGGAAGCGCATGGTTTTCTCCGGCCAAAAGTCTAGCCTCCATTAGTTCGAAGTTTGGGTTCAAAGTCAAGGGGGGTATGCAGCCCTAATCGCTCGATAACGCTCAGAGTCCGGAGTGAACGGCGGACCGGGCATCCGTGAAACCCCGTCTTCCCGGCAGTCGGGGCCGGTTTTGGCACTTCGGCCAGCCTCCCGACGAAAAGTGTTCTGGAAATCCGTCGATAAGAAATCAGGCCCCGTTTACGCCTGAATCGGCAACAGCCTGACGGGCGCTATCCAATCGGTCAACCGCGCCGCTGTCGTCGCCAATCGCAGCCACACCGCATTGGCTCCAATTCAGTACGTCATGCACTCCTTCCATCGTTCCTGCCTTCCACTCTCTGCTGTTGGTCAGCACCTCGAAATGCCTCACTTTGTTGCTGTCGTCGAACCGCTTCTCCTGCCGCGGCCGAATGCGGATGGCGATGTAGCGACGCGGTTGCGTGTCCTTGTGCTCGGA
>CAMDKT010000629.1 GCA_945900935.1 Candidatus Sulfopaludibacter sp. SbA3
ATGGAATAGGCGACGGTGGAGATCTGATCGATGACTAAATTATTGACGCCTTGTGAATTCCGCACGCCGGGGACCAGCATCGCCAGCGCGTAGGTATTGCGTCCAAGAAGCGGGAGTTCGGTCACCTGCTTGTTTCCAATCACCTGTCCGACGGTGGCGCTTTCGCTATCGAGCAACACGGCCTGCGAACGCACTTCGATCGCCTCAGCAAGCGCGCCGATCTGCATCACCAGATCCAGCCGGGCTATCTGCTGAACCGCCAATTCCACGCCGGATTGTTTGACGGTGTTGAAGCCTGCTTTGGAGAAGGTGACTTCGTAGCGGCCGGGCATTAGCGAGGGAAGCGTGTAATAGCCTTCAGCGGTCGTTTCCGTGGCCGTGTTGATCCCGGTGGACACCGAGCGAACAGCGATTTTGGCTTGCGGGATCACGGCACCGGAGGGATCGGTGATCCGGCCCGTGAGCGTGGCCACTTGTGCCGAGAGCGAAGCGGCGGTGAGGGTCAACGCGAGGAAAAACGAGTGGAAAGTTTTCATGGAACGAGACGTCTCCTGAGTGCTGGAATTTTATCACTTGCCGCCGCGAAGCGTTGAAGGCATTCCAACAATTTCCCCGGATCCCGAGCCTCCATCCCGTTCGCTCAAACTCACTCGACGCGCAGCGCGGCCGACGGGCCGGTGCCTTTCCCTTCGAACAGCCGGCCCTCAACGCAGGGATCACGGGCCAAGCCAGCCGCAGAGGCCGAAAGCTGAGCCGAGTGGGCCGTCCGCGCGCCCAGCGCCCTCTGCGAAGAAGCGCGACAGCGTGGCCATTCGTCGATCCCGGATCGTGACCGTAGATCGACGAAAACCCTTTTTACACCGGGCGTCGCCCGAATGCGCTCCGCAATCTCAGCCCTGACGTTCTGCGGTCGTTTTTCCGCGTCGTCGCCCCTCTTTACGCCGGTTTCAAGCAACAGAACCCGTTCGATTGCACAGTCGGCCGGCTGCGTGGATAATGCAGAAGGCGGCTTGCGCAGCGATGAACAAACGGTTTCACGCGCATTGGATTAAACTGAAAAAATGAAACTGTTCGTTTGCCTGTGGATGTTGTTGGCGGCGGCAGAGGTTCCGAACATCTCAGACGACCGCGTTATTGCCCTCGTCAACCGTTTTCGCGATTTGTCCGGGATTCCACCGCTCAAGAAGGACCAGCGCCTAACCCTGGCCGCGCAAGCAAGAGCCGACGACATGGCCGCGCGCCGGTATTTCGCGCACATAAATCCCGATGGGAAGACTCCCTGGGAGTTCATGGCGGAGGCCGGTTATAGCTATAGGAACGCCGGCGAAAATCTTGCCACCGGGCGACGGACGGAGGAGGAAACCCAGCTGGCCTGGCAGCGGAGTTCGGGGCACCGTGCCAATCAATTGAACCGGAAGTTCACGGAGACTGGAATCGGAATTGCCCGCGTCCCCATGGGCGTTGTGATCGTTCAGATCTTTGCGTCACCGCTACGCGGCGAGTAGCTACTCTGTCCCGAAAACGTACACGACACTGCCATTGATGATCGACACATATTAAATGTTCAGTTTGTTCTTCCGGCTACCCTAACGACTTGCAAGAGTCTTGAACTTCACTCGACAACGCAATTCGTAAGGCGATTCGTTGACCGAAAACCAGGCCAAGGACTTTGTTGAAGGGAGACCAGTCTGAACGACTATTCAATGAGCGGCGGCCTGTTCCGTCAGCGGGCGCTCGAAGAGGACGGGTGCATGGTCACCGCCATCGGAGCTGGGTTAGTGAAGGCGATGAATTTCGATGGAGTGAGCGTGTCGCTATCCGCGGAACAACGTCGCTTCGTCGAGGGCAAAAGCCAGGAGGGCCGATTCCGGACGGTGAACGATCTCTTCCAGGAGGCCCTCCGCGTTTTCGAAAGCCACGATGCGCTCAAGACCGTGCAACTCAGGGATCTCCGCGCCCGAAACACCGACAGCATCGCCGCTGTTGAACGAGTCGAGCCGGTGGACGGTCGGCAATTCGTCGAAGCACTGCTATCGCGCTTGCAAGCTGCGGAGGCGCCGGGCCGAAAGGCAGGATAGGCAAATCCCCGAGGCATCCTTCGCGAGCTTGGCCGGAACTTCGGCTTTCGCGAGATCCATGTCGGTTGTGCGGGAACGTTTTCGACGCCGACAATCTCATTTTCGAGGGTTGGCGCCGGATTCGAGGTCGCGGCGGCGGAAGATTTTGGGGACGCGGCCGAGGTTGCGGCGCATCCAATTCGGTGGCTTTTGAGTGCGGAGTGCAGGCGCAATTGCAGGGGCTTCCGGGGACAGCGGGGCGGGTTCGGCAATCGCCATTTTTGGGAGCGTGGGCAAAGGATTGGCGGCGGAATGGAGCGGCTTAACGATAGGCGGTTCGATGGGCTTGATGTTCTCGGTGGAAAGGATGCGCGTGGCGGTGAAGGCCTGAATGGGCCGAGTGGAGGCTCGACTTGGGGTGCGGACGGGGATGGCGACGACCGGAGACGGGGACGGCTGCGGGGGCGCGGCGGTAAAGATCGGGATGACGAGCGCGTCCGCGGGGACCGGCGGCGGGGCGGGCAGGGGCAAGCTGAGCGTATCGAGCCGGGGTTCGAAGAGCGCGGGCGGTAGCGCGAAGGCGGCGAGGAGAAGAGAACCGATGCCGGCAGCGAAGGAGGCGTAGCGCCATGTCGGCTTGCCCGGCGGCGCGGTGGTGAGAGGCAGTTCCTGCAGGGCGGTGAGAAAACCGTAGGCGGATTGGAAGCGGTCCGCGGGAGTTTTTTGTAGAGAGCGGGCGATCAATGCGTCAAATTCCTTCGGTAGACCGGGCACCCAGTGGGAGACCGGGGGCGGGGTGTATTCGATATGGACCCGCATAATATCGAATTGGTCAGAGCCGTTGAAGGGCTTGCGGCCAGTGAGCATTTCATAAAGGACGATGCCGACAGCGTAGAGATCGGCGCGCCAGTCGGTGGCGGCGAGGCCCCGGACCTGTTCCGGTGCCATATAGAAGACGGTTCCGACGGCCATGCCCTGGCCGGTTTGGCCAAGTTCGCCGCACTGTTTGGCGAGACCGAAATCGGTGAGTTTGACGGCGCCGGAGCGATCAACCAGGATGTTGGCGGGTTTGACATCCCGATGGACGACGCCATGGTGGTGGGCCATGATGAGCGCGTTGAGGATCTGTTCGGCGACACGAATGGCCCCGGCAGCCGAAAGGGGCCCGCGGCGAAGAACTTCGCTAAGCGACTCCCCGTCGACAAGTTCCATGACGAGGACGATCGTGGTTCCCTCGCAGAAGGCGGTGCGGACCTGGGCGATATTGGGATGGTTGAGTTTTGCCTGGAGCTGAATTTCGCGAAGGAAACGCTGCGCCTGTTCGAGATCGCGATTGAAAGACTCGACAAGAATCTTCATGGCCTCCAGGCGGCCGGAGACGGAGTTGACAACCTGGTAGACTACGCCGCTGGCGCCTTCACCGATGAAGCCGGTGACGCGGTAGGGACCAACAGTATCTCCAGGCTGGAATCTCATGGACTCGAAGCACCATTTCGAAGCAGGACCCAGATGGCAACCAAGAGGAAGAGCAGTCCGGTGATGAGGGCGATGGCGGCGGGCGAGATTCCGGGATCGGGCGGAGCTTGGAGCGTCAGGGCGAGGGGCGGTTCCTGTGATGGCGGCGGAGGCGGCTCCGGCGGAGGCGGAACGAACACGGTACCCGGGTTTAAACTCAAGACTACCGAGTTCTCACCAACCTGACAACGCCCCCTCTCACTGCTTCTTATCCATATTCATTTTGAGTTGAGATCGTTCAATGGACAGAGTGATCAATCGGTCGATGAGCTTT
>CAMDKT010000630.1 GCA_945900935.1 Candidatus Sulfopaludibacter sp. SbA3
TCAAGAGCAACCAGCCGACGTTGGAAAGCGATATTGCTTTGTTGTTCGAGACGCGCGGCGACGCTGATTTCGTCGAGGTCACGCCGCCGGATCATGGCCGCATCGAGACGCGGAGCATTTGGTGCAGTACGGCGCTCAATGCGTCCCTCGACTTCCCGCATGTTGGGCAGGTCTTTCTGATTGAGCGCGAATCCATCGCCAAGAAGACCGGCAAAAAGAGCCGTGAGATCGCATTGGGTATCACGAGCCGCACACCGCAAGAGGCTTCGCCGAAACGCGTACTGGCCGTCAACCGAGGGCATTGGAGCATCGAAAGCGTTCATTACATCATCGACTGGAACCTGCGATGAGGATCGCAGCCGAATCCGCACCGGCTACGGCCCCGAAAACATCAGCCGCCTGCGCCGCTTTGCGGTGGGCATCCTCAAGTCATTTCAGAAACGAGCTCAATCCATTCCCGAAATGATTCGGAAACTAACGTTCAGGACGCGCCTCGTCTTCGACTACTTGCGGATGACTCAAAATTCGAGCGCCCGGGGATTCGCACATTGAGAACAAATTTACCGTGGCCACCGACCTCAACGGGATTGACCACGCAGTGATAGTGGAAGCCGATTCGGTCTATCTGGCAGCCGCGCGCGGCTTGGCCGAACTTCGCCGCCACGGCTGGGTGGGCGAGATCGCCGCCGGCATCAATGTTATTCAAGTCGTGATCCACGAAAACCGCGACGCCACTCATTCGGTGTCCTACCGGAAGCTGGTGGAATGGGCCGGCCGGACAGCGGGCGGTCCCGCCGAGATGACGCGCCGCGCCGGCGTCCGCGCGGTTCTGGGACTCTCAGGCGCGGAAAAATAAGTTTCGTTTGTAGAGGAAATAAGCCAGGGCTAAATGGAGCAGCGTGTAAGTCATGGCGTAGAGCAGGCTGGCGTTCATGGGCGAGGCCAGGGGCAGAAAAACGGCTTCATAAATCGGTCGTTTCCATTGCATGTGATTGAGGATGATCTCAATGAACTCACTTGCCAGATAAAGGGCGATGGCGTTCCGGCCCATTATCATCGCCGGTCGAAACAGCGCCGCGTTCTGGCGTATGTCGGCTAACCAAATCAGACCGCTGAGTAACACGAAGTCCAATCCGGCCATCAATAGAGTGAAGGAAGGGGTCCAGAGCTTCTTGTTGATTGGCAGCAAAGGATCCATCAGGAGGCCGGCCGCGATCAGCGCGGCGCCAACAATCAGCAGCCGTCGAGGGGCCTGAATAAGTCGTCCAGCCAGAACACCCAGCAGGCACGTCGCAATCGCCGGCAGCGTGCTGACGATCCCTTCCGGATCCCACGTTTTGGACTCCGCGTAGTTATGCGCGCCAAGGACAATCCTGTCGATGGCGTGCGCGATATTCCCTTCCATCGTGTAGTCGCCGAAGGACATAATCGCCACATAACCGCCGAGCAAACTAAGCACGGCCGCGATCTGCCCCCGCACGCCGGTGTGGAGGAAGACGCTCGCCGCCACCGCATAACAAATCGCGATACGTTGCAGCACGCCGAGGATTCGAAACGTGTCGAGCGGAAACGCGGGAAAGGCGTAGATCAGCAGGCCCAGCCCAAACAGAATGCCCGCCCGCCGCAAGATGATTTTGTAGATGCGGGGGCGTGGCTTCAAAGTAAGTGAGATCGCCACGCCAACGATCCAGACGAAGCTCGGGAACACGCAATCGGTCAGGGTCCAGCCGTGCCATTCGGCGTGGCGCAGCGGGGCGTAAACGTGGCGGCCATCCCCGGGCGTGTTCACCAGGATCATCAGGGCGATGGTCAGGCCTCGGAAAATGTCGAGTGAAAGGAGGCGAGGCACGATTATTTAGTGTAAACGCAGGCGGCCGATGTTCTGGTAAAATCTCCGCATGGCTGTTCGTACACCTGAGTTTCTGCTGTTGACGGCGGTACTGTGCGCGCAGACGAGAAATCCAAAGCCCGATTTGCGCTCCCGGTCCGCCCCAGATTCGCTCGGGACGTCAATTTCCACGGTGCTCTCGAAATTGTGTTTTCGGGTAGTTTTCTTCTGGACCGCACGCCCTGCTCCGGGTGCCGAAGCCGCCGGGCCACGAGAGAAAATCCAAACCCAGGTTTTCGCTCAAGTCCCGACCGCTTTCTGCCGATAGCAGTGGATGGAAGGCTTCGTCTCTCGCCTGTGAAACTACCCGCGCGTATAGCCAAATATGAGTTGCAGAAATTCCTCGGCGGAGGGATGTCGGAGGTCTATCAGGCCCGCGATACCGTATTGGGGCGGACCGTTGCGGTCAAATTACTCACCGCCCAGGCGGCCATGAACGAGGACACGCGTGCCCGGTTCTTATTGGAGGCGCGGGTTTCGTCGGGCATCGCCCACGAAAACATCATCACCACTTACGACTACGGCGAGGAAGACGGCATCCCCTACATCGTCCTCGAATTCCTGACCGGCCGGACGTTGAAGGACGCATTGCAGCCGGGCGAGCCGATGCCGCTGCGCAAGCGAGTGTCGATCGGGTTTCAGTTGGCCCGGGCTCTCGCCCACGTGCACTCCCTCGGGTTGATCCATCGGGACGTGAAGCCGGACAACGTGCATCTGGACGCGCAGGGCCGCGTGAAGCTCATGGACTTCGGGATTGTAAAAACCGGCGACGTCAATCTGACGCAGGCAGGCTATGCTCTGGGGACCCCTCACTATGTGGCGCCGGAGCTGGTCAAGGGCCAGCCGGTGACGCCGCTAGTGGATGTCTACTCGTTTGGAGTTTTACTTTTTGAGCTCCTTTCGGGCAAGCGAGCCATTCAAGCCGACACCGTGGAGCGGATTTTCTACCAGATTCTCCATGAGGACATTTCGTTCGCGCCCATGGAGGAGGCCTCTGTCCCGGCACCCCTCCAGGAGTTGGTGCGCGCGGCGACGGCGCGGGATCCCGGCGCGCGCGTGCAAACGATGGCGATGCTGGCGGATCAATTGGAGCAATGGTTATCGCAAACCGCCACCCAATCCCAAGCCGTCGGCCAGTCGACTTTGTCGCCACGCTCTCGTCAGCGCGTCTATCTGTCGAACTGGTGGTTGGCGGGAGCGGCGGCAGTGGCGATGTTCCTGGCCGCGGGGCTTGGCTTTTTCCTGCTGAGTTCGCAAAAGGCCGTTGCGCGGCTCGACAATACTCTGGGGGAGATGGCGTTTGTGGCGCCTGGACCGTTCTTGTACGGACCCGACAAGCAACGCACGGAAATGCCTGGGTTCTATATCGACCTCACGGAGGTGAGCAACGAGGACTACGATCAATTCTGCCAGGCGACAGGCCATTCGTACCCGCCGGGGTATGAGCGGGGCAAACCCGGCCTTCCGGTGGTGAATGTCACGATTGCCGATGCCAAGGCCTACGCGGCGTGGGCGGGCAAACGGCTGCCGACAGAAAAGGAATGGCAGAAGGCCTCCAGGGGCGTCGATGGGCGGATCTACCCTTGGGGAGATTTGCCGACTCCCTCGCGCGCCAATGTGGCCGATAATCCCGATGATTCCTGGCAGCACGTCGTCTCCGTGGACGCCTTTCGACTTGGCCGCAGTCCGTATTTGACACTCCAGATGATAGGCAACGTCCGCGAGTTTACCGGAGACAAAACGTCGGCGACAGTCACGGCGCTCCGGGAATTCGAAGGGAAGTTGGATCCGCCCGTTCGCGCGGACGAAGAGTGGTACCTGGTTAAAGGCGGATCGTTCAAGTACAAGTTGGCCGAGACCTCTCTTCAGGTCGTCGAGCTGGTTCCGGCTAGGTACCGGTCCTCGGATCTGGGGTTCCGGTGTGTGAAGGATCCGTAGATTTTGCGCCTTGCCTAT
>CAMDKT010000631.1 GCA_945900935.1 Candidatus Sulfopaludibacter sp. SbA3
ACCCCGGCGCAATCGCCTCTTTCCGCAAGACTATTTCCTTAGATCCACGGCTTTTCGGCCCGCATTTTCAGCTTTTCAATCTTTACCGCCAGGGCGGTCAAGCCGATGAGGCGCGCAAGGAACTCGAGATCTTTCAGCGCCTGAAAAAGGAGCGCGAAGGCGATCCCATTCCGGAAGATCTGGAGTGGTCGTGGTTCTCGGAAATCCTGGACGAGCCCGGTCCGATGCCCGTCGTCTCAGCAACAAAAGCCACGTTTGTCGACTCGCCCGTCGATTACGCGATGGACCCGCAGACTGCCCAACTGACCGCCATTCGCGACGGCGTGCTCGCCGCCTCTAAATCGGGCGTCGCCATCATTGACCGCGCTGGCAAGATCAAATGGCGACTCCCTCCGCCCGCCTACGCCGCCGCCGCCGGTGACGCCAATAACGATGGCGTTCTCGATATCGCCGTTCTTTCGCCAACCGGCGTCACGCTTTCCGGCAAAGGTATCGACAAAGGCCTGTACAACTCAGTAATTTGGCTCGACTACGACCACGACAACGATCAGGATCTCCTCCTCCTCGGCGAAACTTCCAAACTGCTCCGCAATGAAGGCGACAACGGATTTCAACCGCGACCCTTTCCATTCGCTTCCGGCATCGCGCTCCGCGCCATCGTCCTGCGCGTTGAGCCCGATTCCAAGGCTCTGGACCTCGCCATCGCCTACGCCAATGGCGATACGATTCTGTACCGCGACCAACTTGGCGGCATTTACAAGCCGCAGCGCGCCGAGCGATCCCCGCTCACGCCCGCTTTCGATTTGAAAAACCGCGGCCTCTACGATTTTCTCGGCGCCTTTTACACCGCCGCCGATCTGAACGGCGATGGCGTTCTGGAACCGATCCAAACTCCCGCCGCCGCCGATGATATTGACGGTGACGGTCGCGTCGATCTTTGGACGCTCGATGCAACGAATAAACTACAGCGCCGCTTGAACCGGACACTTCCGGCAAGGAATTGGATCACCATCCAACTCGAAGGCGTGAAGTCGGCCAAGCTGGCTTTCGGCGCCGAAATCGAAGTCAAGGCGGGCAAGCTTTACCAGAAACGTTTTTACTCCGGCGCGCCGCTCACGTTTGCGCTCGGCACCCACACCCAAGCCGATACCGTTCGCATAACCTGGGCCAATGGCTTAATTCAAAATGAGGTTCGCCAGCCCGCCAAAAAGGCTTATTTCTACAAGGAAGCCCAACGTTTATCCGGTTCCTGCCCTCACATCTGGACTTGGAACGGCCGCGAATTCCAGTACATAACCGACGTGCTGGGCGTTGCCCCGCTGGGCGCGTCCTCCGGCGATGGCCAGTATTTCCCCACCGATCACGACGAATACATCCAAATCCCCGCCGCCGCGTTGGCCGCGAAAAACGGCGAGTACGAAATTCGAATTACCGAAGAGTTGGCGGAAGTGGCCTATTTGGATGAAATCAAATTGATCGCCGTGGATCATCCGGCCGGCGAAACGCTTTACGTTAACGACAAGTTCAAAGCGCCGCCGTTTCCCGAATTCCGCCTTTTTGCCGCCAAAACGAAGCTTTTGCCCAAGCGCAACGGCAATGAATTCGACTTCGGGCCGAACGTCCCGCGCAGCGCCCTGCTCGTCCTCACCGGCTGGGTCGATTGGGCCGATGGCTCCACGTTCATGCAGGCGGCGCAGACGAAAAATCAACAATTGCAGTTTCCCCGCCTGGAAGCGCTCGATGAAAACGGCCGCTGGAAAACGCTCGTTGCAGACATGGGCCTGCCCGCCGGCAAGCCGAAAACCATCGTCGTGCCTCTCGAAAATCTGACGTCCGGCAAACTGCGGATTGTTACGAATCTCGATGTGCATTGGACGGACGTTTTCCTGACGCCGGACACGGCCGTCCCCGCCCACAAACTGCGCGAAGCCTCAATGAAAACTGCCAATTTGCGCTTCCGCGGATTCAGCGCCGTTACCCTCGATCCCTCGCGGCGGCAGCCTGAAAAATTCCACTACGATCAGGTTTCGGCTACGTCCATGTGGAATCCGACGCCCGGCCTGTACACGACCTATGGCACCGTGAACGAACTGGCTGCTACATTGGATGACCGCCTTGTGATCATGGGAAGCGGCGACGAACTCGTCCTCCGTTTTGATGCCAATCTGCCGCCAGTGCCCGCCGGCCAACAGCGGGATTTCCTATTGAAAGTCGACGGCTGGGCCAAGGACCGCGACCCCAACACAGCTTTCTCCCAAACCGTTGAACCTCTCCCGCATCACCGCATGACCACATATCCGTATCCGGCGGCGGAAGCGCATCCCGGCGGACCCTGGATCCGCAAATACAATACGCGCCCCGCGCTGAGGCTGGTCCGCCCGTTGGTGAGTCAGCGATGACGTTGCAAAAGCTAGCCGCTGCCGTCTTCGTCGCCTTGCTCGTCAACACCGCCTACATCAACGCATTCGCCGAACCCAGCATTTTCTACATGGGCAACGTGCTCCTGCACCTCGTTCTCGGCGTTCTGGCGGCCCTTCTGGGCGTCTGGCTGCTTCCGATGACACACAGGCCGGTCGCGGCGATTGTCGTCGCCACCGGCGCGTTCCTCACGTGGAACGGCGCAATCCTTCCCAACCAGAAAGTTCTCTGGGCTCACATCGCAGTTGGCCTCATTCTCTCGCTGCTGGTCGCCGTAAAATTCCCCAAACTGCGAACCGCTACCCTCGTCCTGTTAATCGGCGGGATCGGCCTATACTTCCGGCCGCAACACGAACAGCGCATCGTCAATCCCACCGTCGTTCCCGTTTCGATGGAAGAAGAAGGCGAGGGGCCTGCCAGCCCCTTCTGGCCCTCCAGTTCCCGTACCAACGTCAAGGGCACCATCCCGTCCGACTTTTTCATGGACTCCAAACTCTGCGGCGAATGCCACAAAGACGCCTACGAGCAGTGGAACTCCTCCGTTCATCATTTCGCGAGTTTCAATAACCAGTTCTATCGAAAATCTATTGAGCTCATGCAGGACGTCGTCGGCACCAAGCCCAGCAAATGGTGCGCCGGCTGTCACGATCACGCCGTGTTCTTCAACGGGCGATTTGACAAGCCAATCAAAGAGCAAGTCGATACTCCCGAAGCGCAGAACGGCCTCGGCTGCGTCTCCTGCCATTCGATTTCAAACGTCGATTCCTCCATGGGCAACGGCGGCTTCACCATCGAATATCCGCCACTGCACGAACTCGCATCCAGCCGCAATCGCTACATTCGAGCGCTCGACAATTTCCTCACCTATCTCGATCCCGAGCCCCACCGGAAAACATTCATGAAGCCATTCATGAAGAAGGACAGTTCGGAGTTTTGCTCCACTTGCCACAAGGTTCATTTGGACGTGCCGGTGAACAATTACCGCTGGCAGCGCGGCTTCAATGACTACGACAACTGGCAGGCCTCCGGCGTTAGCGGCCAGGGCGCTCGCAGTTTTTATTACCCGCCGAAACCGCAGACCTGTACCGATTGCCACATGGCCATGGTCCCTTCGAATGATCCCGGAAATCGCGACGGCAAAGTACACAGCCATCGCTTCGCCGCCGCCAATACCGCCGTTGCCCACGTCAATGGCGACAAAGTCCAACTCGCCGAAACCGAAAAATTCCTGAAGTCCGGCTTCATCACCGTCGATCTCTTCGCAGCCACGCCAATCCGTGACGGCAGCCCCGCCGTGACCCGCCGTCGAGGCGGCGAATCTGGCCCCCAACTCTCCACGACATTCGCCACCGGTGAAGAATCGGAAAGCGGCGCGCCCGTGATGATTCGCGAGATCAACGATGTGGCCGCGCCCTTGGA
>CAMDKT010000632.1 GCA_945900935.1 Candidatus Sulfopaludibacter sp. SbA3
TTGGCCATTGCAAACGCCGCCGCGCACCGCGTGCCATTCCCCGACATCTCCACTTCCCCGCCATCGGGGTTGAACAGGCGAATTCGCAAATCCCCGCCCTCCGGCGGAGCATCCAGCCGCGACACGAGCAGCCATCCGTCGGCGCCCACACCCGTGTGCCGGTCGCAGATTGCCATGGCCGTGCCGGGCAGTCCATCGCTCGGCGCTTCGTCCTCCCAGGTCAACAAGAAATCGTTCCGCGCGCCATGGGCTTTGGTAAAGGGAATTTCCATATTGGTTGTTAAGGGCTCAAGCGGCGCCAAATTTCAATCGCGGGCGCGCCTTTCGTCTCCACCATTTTCACACGGCGGTATCGCGGCGTCTTGGCAGAATAGGCCGCCATGCCCCGTGAAAGCGGGTCCCCTGCAATCGACAGCACCCATTCCTGCCACAGAAACACTTCCGGGCGCTGCACAATTCCCTGAAAATACAACCCGTCGCCATCATGCACCACCTGTCGCAATGGAATCCCCGCATCCCGAAAAATCGCAGCCTGATCTCCGAAATGCGCCACAATTCCCCGTCCGGGCACGTACTTGTCTCGCAAATAGTCCGCCGCCTCCCGCGTCCACGCCCGCCGCGTTACCGAGTTCACTTGCGACTCTTTCCATGTCACCCAGTTCTCCTGCTTCGGATACGCCAGCCACGGGCTGATGCCGATCGCGACAATGAACGCCATCGCCCACCGCCGGCTCCCGTGCGGCAACACCGCCGGAATCGCCGCCGCCGCCAACGCCGCCAATGGCAGCGCGATCATCCCGTAGCGCGTGTTGTAGTATCCGTGCGGCGGCAGCATCGGGACGTGGATTTCGGCCCCCGATCCCTGCATGCTGAAGACATAAAACACCGGCCCGATGGCCAGGAAGAAAATCGGCCACCAAGCTTTGCGCGCCGCCACCGCCAACAGTCCCAGCCCGCCTACTACCAGCAACGGAATGCCCGTAAACAACCGGCTCGCCGTGGCGTAGTACTGCGCCGCTACCAGTAAATGCCCCTCCGTCGGAGCCGGTCCGTTGCCCCTCGCCAACCCCTGTTCGTAGATCCATTTGGCCGACCCCACGCCCCGGTAAAATTCCAGCGGGTCGCCATAGTAATAGTAGTTGTGTCCTAGCCAATAGAGCGGTCCCACTGACGCAATCAGCCCAACCACGAATCCCGCCCGCCGGTCCCGCCAAAAGAAATAGATAGCCACCGCTGGAATCAGAATCCAGCCCTCATAGCGGGTCATCGACGCCGCTAATAGTCCCAGCCCCGCCAACCACGCCCGGTCCTTCAGCGACGCGTACAACGTCAGCAAAACCGCGCAAACAAAGATCGCCTCCGTCATCGCCAGCGACTGCATGTAGAGCATATTCGGATTCAACGCAAACAGCAGCAGTCCGGTCCAGGCGGCCCGCTCACAGTCAAAACAGTGCCGCGCGATCAAGTACAGCAACAGTCCCCCAGCCACAAAACACAGCGAACTCGGAATCGCCCCCGCCAGCCCCGACTGCCATAGGCTATCGACCGCCACGAACGGCATCATCATCAGATGCGGCAGCGGCAGCCACACTGTTCCAAGCTGCTCGTACCCAGGGTTCCGTCCGTCCAGTAGCTTCCGCGCGTTGTTCAAATGCGCCGACGCGTCGCCCCACCAAAGCAGATAGCCGTGCCGCCAGAAATACAGCACGGCCATCGCCGAAATCGTCACCAGGAATACGAGCGCTCGCCACGGCACGCCCGGCGCGGCGGAGAGATCCCGCCGCCGCGCCGGGCGTGCCGTGGGGCGCCTAGAAGTCCGTAAACTTTTTGAACTCTTGGAAGCGGGCATCAATCTCCGCGCGCGTCAATGTACGGAAACGGTCCACGCCAAACCGTTCGCAACAGAAGCTTCCCATCACGCTGCCATAAATGACGGCGCGCGACAACTCCCGGCGGTCAATATGTCCCTGGCCCAGGTCGATTCCCTGCTGCGCCAGATAGCCGTTAAACCCGCCGGCAAAGCAATCGCCGGCCCCGGTCGGGTCGTAGACGTCTTCCAGCAGGTAACCGGGCACGATGAAGTAATCATCGCCGCGGAACAGCATCGCGCCGTATTCGCCGCGCTTGATCACCACCGTGTTCGGCCCCATTTCCTGGATCGCCCGCGCCGCTTTACGCAAGTTGCTTTCGCCTGAAAGCAGCCGCGCCTCGCCGTCGTTGATCAGCAGGAAGTCCCATCCCTTCAGCGTCGCCAGCAGCTCTTCGCGCGCGATGTTGATCCACAAGTTCATCGTGTCGCCGCCGGTAATCCGCGGCTGATTCATCTGGGAGCGGACGTTGCGTTGCAGGGTCGGCTGAATGTTGCCCAGCAGCAGATATTCGGCATCTTTATAGGAGTCCGGCAGCTTCGGATCGAAGTGCTCGAAAACGTTCAGATCGGTGACCAGCGTCTCGCGGTCATTCATGTCCGCCGAGTAAACGCCTTTCCAGAAAAACGTTTTCCCGGCGGCGCGTTCCAGCCCGGCCAGGTCAACACCGCGCGACGCCAGCAGGTCTGTATCTTCCTGCGCGAAGTCATCGCCCACAACGGCGACAATCTTGACAGGCGAAAAATAGCTCGCGGACAGCGCGATGTAAGTGCACGAACCGCCGAGCATCCGCTCGACTTTCCCGTGCGGAGTTTCGACGCCGTCATATGCGACGGAGCCAACGACAACAATGGACATCTATACATGATAGCGGCCCGGCCCCGCGGCGCGCGAAAATCGCGAAGGCCCGCGCGAGAAATGGCCGGAAGCCATCGCCGGGCTCGAACTGGCCGCCTCGCAAAAACACGCCCCCGCCCGCGCGCTCCTGGATCGCCATCAATCGGCGCTAACACCCGAAGAAATCCCTCGCGCCGCCGAGCTACGCAAGGACATGGGCAAGCCCTGAATCAAACAAACGATCCGAACAATGCTCCGACCGCCGCCGTCAGCGCCATCGCCAGTGCTCCCCAAAACGTAACCCGTATCGTGCCCGCCGCCACCCCCGCCCCGCCTGCCTTCGCCGCTACCGCGCCAAGCAATGCCAGAAACACAAGCGAGGTCCCCGCGGCCACAGGAATCAAATAGGCCCTGGGCGTGAACACCGCCACCAGCAGCGGCAGCGAAGCCCCCACCGCGAAGCTCGCCGCCGAAGCCCACGCCGCCTGCAGCGGCTGCGCGCTCGTCAACTCCGAAATGCCCAATTCATCGCGCGCATGCGCCCCCAGCGCGTCATGCTTCATCAACTGCGCCGCCACCTCCGCCGCCAGCTTCGGATCTAACCCGCGCTGCACATAGATCGCAGCCAGTTCGTCATGTTCGTGGTCCCAATCGGACGCCAGCTCCTCCCGTTCCCGCGCCAGGTCCGCCTGTTCCGAATCCGCCTGCGAATGAACCGAGACGTATTCCCCAGCCGCCATCGACATCGCGCCGGCCACCAGCCCCGCGAGTCCCGCCGCCACGATTCCGCTGTGACCGGTCTGCGCCGCCGCGACTCCTATCACCAGACTCGCTGTAGAAACAATTCCGTCGTTGGCGCCCAGCACCGCCGCCCGCAGCCAGCCAATTCGATCCGTTGCGTGACCTTCCCGATGGTGAATGTGCATACTCTATCTTCGCCCGTCCGTCCGTATATAAGCAGAACGGCCAGTGCCGGACCCAATTCCGCCGGGCCCTGTTTCGTCATTTCCTGGGGATGCGGCTCGGACTGTCTCAAGATGGTAATCGTCGACGCGCGAACCGGCAAGTTCGGCGCAAAGCCTGCAGGGTCGGAGCAAATAGGCGTCAACGGATGCGTAAACCGGAAT
>CAMDKT010000633.1 GCA_945900935.1 Candidatus Sulfopaludibacter sp. SbA3
CTTCGGTATCCGCAACGAATCAGCCAAGGACGGCTTCGGCAAAGGCATTCCGCACCCCGGCCTGTTCCTCATCGGAGCCACCGGCCGCGTGGAGGCAAAATACTTCGAGGAAGACTACCGCGAACGAATCACCGTGTCATCGATCCTGACCGGCCGTTTCGGCGAGCGCGCCGCCGCAGCAGGCACCGTAATCGACCGTCCTCGCATCCGCGTCACGCCAACCGCCAGCGCGACCGTCGTCCGCGGCGGCCAGCACGTTGGCTTGTCGATAGAAGCGGTTCTCGGCCGCGGCCTGCACGCCTACGCTCCCGGCGCGCCATCGGAGTTCATTCCCGTTTCGTGGACTCTCGCCGCTTCCCCCGCCTGGAAGGCCACTGAACCCGAATGGCCGCTGGCCGAAAAAACGCAGCTATACGGCGTCGACGAAAAGGTGCCCAACTACACAGGCACCTTCAAAGTCTCGCGCCAGCTCACCTTGGCGGCCCAAGCCGTACTGACCAGGGAAGCGCCCTCCGGCGAGATCGTGATCTCCGGCGAGTTCCGCTACCAGGCCTGCAATGACCGCGTTTGTTTCCCCCCCGAAACCATCCCCTTAACCTGGAAGCTCCTCATCGAAAGCCACGACCGCGAACGCGTCCCCAAAGCTCTCCAACGCCAATAAACCGTGTCAAAGCACAATTTAATCCAACCTTAATTTTTGTGCCCGGTCCACCCACGCCAACTCCGCATCGGCCTTCCTTACATAATTCGCGTCCAACAGCCCGGGATCCTTGGCCTGTCCCCAGGCCAGCCGCGCCACCGCCCCGGCGAGCCCCCGGTCCGCCGTAATTCGACGCGCCCCGGCAAATCGGCTCGCCGCCAGCGCCGCCGCGAATGGTGTCAAATCCGAAAAAACGAAACAAGTCTCCTCGTCCGAAAGCGCCTCCAGCCATACGTCGAATGGCGCGACCGTCTCCGGCGAAAGCACTCGCCCGTCAGCGTCATAGACCGCTCCATAAATCTCCCCGCGCCGGGCATCCAAAATCGCCGCCCGCCGTCCGCCCTCGCCCAGCGATGCCAACGCCTGTAAATTGCTGATTCCCGCCGCCGGCTTGCCCAACGCCGCCGCAAATCCCTTCGCCGCCGTCAACCCAACCCGCACGCCGGTAAACGATCCCGGCCCCGCCGCCGCCGCAAACAGCGCAATATCGGCCAACCGAACTCCGCACCGCGAAACCAACGCCGCAATGTCGCCAAATACGCTGTGCCCAAACCCGTCCGCCGAGTGCAGCAGCACTTCCTCGATCACCGTGTCCCCCTCGGCCAGCGCCAAACTCCCGTTCGGCGTTGTCGTATCGATTCCCAGAACCAGGCCGGAACTCACGGGACCAGTCGAAATACGCGGTCTACCGCGTACGCCTTTCCATTCGCGTTCAACCCGGTCACACGCAATACCATCACCGCCCCGCCCGCCTTTGCCAGCGCCTCCGGCACTTGCAGTTGCCCCTTGGCCCCCGTCGCCAACACCCGGAACCCCTGTCCGTTCGTCGTCACTTCGCCGGTGATCAAATACGACATCGTACGCGTCGCCCGCGTCGGCCGCTTCAATTTCACCTCAAAAACAGGCGGTTTTGACAGCGAAATCGTGTCCGTTACCGGCTCCGCCAGCGTAAACGGCACCGCTTTTTCCACCGTCTCCACTTCCTGCACAGGCACCGGCCGCGCCTCGAACTTATACGACTTCAACATCCCCTCCTTTTTCCCGTCCCGTGAAAGAAAGAGTATCCAATCCTGCGTCCGGCTGGGCGGTTCCCCCAAGAACTTTTCGCCCTTCCAGTCTTTGTCTTTCGGACGCGTCGCCTCGCCTGTGGCGGGGTTAATCCAATAGACCTCGTACCCGTGTTTTTCCACTAATACTTCCACCGGTCCCGAGGGCTTTTCAATATAAACCATGTACTCAATTCCCTCCAGCGCCATGGCTCGCCCGCCATCCACATCGAAGTAAGGTTCCATGTCCCAGTAACGAGTCGTGGAGAATAAGTCGAACCACGCTCCCATCGCCTTCAAGTCCTCCACAGACTCCCCCGCGCGGCGGCTGGTCAAATACTGCCCATTCATCGCCGCCCGCCACAACTTATTGCGGAACGCCGCCCCCGTCGCCGCCGGTTGCCCCGAAAAACCGGCATTCACAAAGGGTTTGGCGTAAACCTGCCGCTCCACGGCGTTCAAAACGTCGTTGTCGGAATCGTACAGAATATAGTCAAGCCAGCCGTCATTCACCAGCGGAGCCGAAGTCTGCGCCGCGTGCGCGGTCCGCGGGTGCGCCATCGGATCGTATAACTTCATGTAAGTGCCCAGCTCTTTGCAAAACGCCCGCCCATTGTCATAACTCTCAAACTCTTCCACTAACTGCCATGTAACTCCATACGCCGAATAACGCGCCGCCGCGAAACGCGCGAATCGCTCCCGCCGCGCCCGGTCCGGCAACAGTTTCGCCAGTTGATTCCGCGCCTGTCCCAAAACCAGATCCACGGTCAGCCCCCGCTCATTCATCGCCCGAACGCGCTTATCCAACTCCTGAAAATACGGGATATTCGGCCGGTCCCCGGCTGGAAACGCTTTCGACGCGTCGGTGCCCAGCAAGTATCCTCGCAAATGGTTGAATTTGTTCTTCGCCCGCTGCTCAATCGCCGCGTCAAACGCCGCCCGATCCATCACGGCGAAGTCCATCAAAGTGTCGCCCATCCACAAATGCGGCTTCTTGCTCTCCTCATACGCAAAATGGCGCACATTTTGTACCCGCACAAACCCGGGATGCTCCGATGGCGTCGCCTCGAATCGCGCCTCTTTCCCATTGAATCGCGGCAAATTCGACGTCAGCCGGAAGTCCCACGTCCCGGCGTCGGTTGGCGAAAAGCGAATCACCATGCGATTGCCGCCGTCAAAAAACGCATGCGCCTGATACGTCTTGAACCGCGGCGATCGGATCTCCGCGCGCAGTTCCACCGACCAGTACGGATTCGCGTGCAGCTTGCTTTCCGCCGCGTCCAGTTCAAACACAATTTCACAAGGCGAATACGCCAATACCGGCTGACAAACCGTCTGCGCGTTCAACCCGCCGCCAACGATCGCTAAACTGACCAGCCAATTCATGCCCATTCCCGATCTTCTCTTAAACATACGACAATACAGAAATGCGTGTGTTCCTATATCTCGTATTTTGCCTGGCCGCCAATGGCGTCACCATCACAGAGAAAACCGCCGGCATGAAAAAACTCAATGGATTCTACCCTCTCTATTGGGACGAAAAGGCCGGAAATCTGTTTCTGGAAATTGAGCGCCCCGGCGAAGAGTTTCTCTTTTACACCTCGCTTGCCGCCGGACTCGGCTCAAACGACGTCGGCCTCGACCGCAATCAGATCGGCCAGGATCGTCTCATGCGCTTCGATCGCGTCGGTCCGAAAGTCCTGCTCGTCGAGAGAAATCTCAAGTTTCGCGCCCTCTCCAACGACCCGGCCGAGCGCCGCGCCGTCACCGACGCCTTCGCCGCTTCCACGCATTGGGGTTTTACTGTTGCCGCCGAAGACGGTGAGCGCGTTTTGATCGACTTAACGCCATTCGTCCTCCGCGACGGTCACGGAGCCGCCGCCCGCTTGCGCCAAGCCCGTCAGGGAACCTACCGCGTCGATGCCGCCCGCTCCGCCGTATTTCTGGAACGTACCCGCAATTTTCCGGACAACACCGAAGTGGAAGTCTCGCTCACTTTTGCCGGCGAATCCACCGGCGCTTTCGTCCGCGACATCGCCCCCGATCCTGAATCGATCACCCTCCGCCAACACTATTCGTTCGTCC
>CAMDKT010000634.1 GCA_945900935.1 Candidatus Sulfopaludibacter sp. SbA3
GCCGCCCTGGCCGCGGATCATGTGACAGCGAACGCAACCGCCAGCACCGCTGAAGACCGTCATGCCATTCTGCGTGTTTCCCGGAACGATGTTATCTGATGCCGTACCGCGGATGGCCCGGATGAAAGCGACAATCTTCCAGACTTCGGCGTCCGGCAGTGGCGAGGAAGGCATCACGGTATTCGGGATCCCATTCTTCACCGTGTCGAAAATGGCGGCTTCGCTGAGCCGGAAGTAGCGCCGGTTGGCATCGAGCGACGGCGCGCGGTCTCCTTCGCCACCGTCCCTTCCGTGGCATCCCGTGCAGGTTCTGTTGTACAAGTCGCGGCCCTGCGCCGCCACCTCAGGAGAATCGCCGAGCGGGTTCGTTGGCTTCTTGATCTGCCCCTGCGCGGTGAAGGCCGCGGCCAATGCCAGCGCACAGGGGACGAAGGAGTGTTTCATTGCCGAGGACTGCCGTATCCTCAAAATGTAAGCCGGGTGCTGAACTGGACCACGCGCGCGCCGCGCGTCGAGGTAAACTTGCCGAACCGCGGATTGTCGACGGCCGTGCTCAACCCAATAAAGTTTGCGTGATTGAAAGCGTTGAATCCATCGGCGCGAACTTGCAGCCGCATCTTCTCGGTGATGGCGAAATTCTTCCCGAGCGAAAAATCGAAGCGCAGGTTCCCCGGTCCACGAATCGCACCCTGTCCGATGCTCCCCGGACGTAACGTGGCACCGGAACGCGGGCCGATGGGAACCCTCGCAAACGCGGCCGGGTTTAGATACTGCAGCGTATCGCGGTAGTTGCCCAGTACCGCCTGTCCTCCAATATAGTCCGGACGGCTACCGGCTAGCGACGAAGCTTGCGTGATGATCAACGGTTCGCCGGTGGCCGCTGTGAGAATGCCCGACACCTGCCAGCCGCCAACAGCCTGCCGCAGGGCGGAACTCTTGAGCGAAGCCATTCGGGGCAGATCGTAAACGAATTCGGCGCCGGCGTAATGAGTGATGTCTCCCGTGGACGGCCCACGGTCGGCCCGGGGATTGAAGAAGTCCTGCGTCCGTTCGTTCTGGTCACCCTGGTAGACAGCGCCGATGTCCCCGCCGGCCGTGGATAGCGCTTTCCCCCAGGTGTAATGGAAGGACCCGGTCAGATTGTGCGAGTAGCGCTTTCTGATCGAAGTCTGCCAGGAAGCGTACATTGTATTTTGCGTGTTGTCGATGTAGAGGCCCTGGCTGAGATTGGGGTTCGGACGCTCGCCGGTGACGCGGTCCACTTGATTGAACGTTCGTTGCATGATGAACTTGACGCCGCGGTTGGCCACGAACGCCGACTCGAGAATGATCGAACCGGTCAAGGCTCGCTGGACGCCCAGGTAGAGGTTCATCGAATAGGGGTTCTGCAGGTTCGGATCCACCGCCGCGAAGACGTTCACTCGGCCCGTGCGCGTCGTCTCGGCCTCCACCACTTTTCGGGCATCGTCGTTGAACGTCAGGTACTTCAGGTTATACCGGGTGGCCTCGGCGCGGCTCAGCACCAGGCGGTACGGAACGGTCTTTGTGGAAACGGCCTGCTTCAACGTTCCCATCATTTGCGGGCTAAAGAGGATACCGAAGCCGCCGCGGATTGTCGTAGTGCCTTTGCCGTCCGGGTTGTAGCTGAACCCGACGCGCGGCCCGAGGTTCACTCCGGCATCGTTGTTATATGGCTTTTCCGGATCGCGGATTGGTCCGAAAGTGAACTTATTATCGCGGAGCCCGTCGGGATTAAACAAGCCCGCGCCGGACTTCGAGTCGAAGCCGCGCGCCACCATCGCCGAATAGAAGTCGTATCTCATGCCGAGATTGATCACCAACTTCGAGGTGATCCGCCAGTCATCTTGGGCGAAGACCCCGAACTCGTGGCTGTTGCCGTTGAAGTACGGCATCCCGAAAGTGTAATTCAGGGAGTTCGGGACGTCGTTCAGCAAGTCCTCACGGCCCAAATAACTGATGATAGGATTGTTGACCTTCACGCGTCCGCCAGTGCGAAAGAAATAACCGCCGCCAAACTTGAACGAGTGCTGCCCGCGATGCCAACCGACCTTCTGCTCGACGCTCACGCCGGGACCGTACTGCGTCCATATCTGGCTGCCGGGCGTGCTGAAACCCAGGTTAGACGAGATGCCGGCATAGCGGCGGCCGTAAAGCGTTTCTTCGGCTACGCCCTTATGCAGGAAGTCGTCGAAGGTCTCCAGGTCCTGCGCGTTGTATCCGAAACGGCTCTCCGATGTCCATGCCGCCCCGCCGGTGACAAAGCTGGCCGTGCCCCGCTCCTGCCAGCCGTGGAACACCGTATTGTTGCTCGTGAAGATCATCGGCTCATCGCGGAAGGGCCTGCCCCTGGTGTAGGTGAGGGCGAGATTGCTGTTGTTATTGAGACGGAAATCGCCCTTGACCACGGTGTGATTGTCGTTAGCGCGAGCCGGGCGCGCCGCCTGATAGAAGCCCACGTCGGCGGTGGCCGCGTGCGGTTCAGTCGGCAGGGGCGTGGCGTCGAGCGCTGTCTTGTACTGCGGTTGCCGTCTCAGCAATTCCTGGCGGAAGCCCGCTGTTGCCACGTTGCCGGTCAAGAACGAAGAGCTGGCCTCCTGATAACCCTCGTAGGTGCCGAAGAAGAAGATACGATCACGCTTGACCGGACCGCCCGCCGACCCGCCAAACTGGTTGAACGTCAACGGGGCCCTGTAATTCAGAAACGGGTTCCGCGCGTTCAGGTTCTCCGCCTGGAAGTTTTCAAACAACGACCCATGAAGACTATTGGTGCCCGACTTGGTGATCAGATTCACGTTGCCCGAAAGCGCCTGCCCGTACTCGGCGGGGATGATTCCCTTCACCACCTGTACTTCCTGAACGGCTTCGATGCTCATCGTATCGATGTAGTTGAAGTTAGTGAACAGCGCTCCGCCGCGTCCTTCCGCATTGCCATTAGCGTCGGTGCCGTCCACCGTGAAAGTGGTGGCGGAACGGCCCAAACCATTGAGGCGCACACCGCCATCGCGATTGCCGTGCCCGGGCGCTGAACCCGCGTTGCTCACCGTTACGCCCGTGCCGACGCTCAACAGATTGGTGTAGTTGCGGCGCGACAACGGAAGTTCGGCCACCACTTTGCCATCGACGCTTTCGCGCTGTTCGGCGGACACCGTGTTCACCTGGGGCGTGGTGGAGTCCACGTTCACAGTTTCAGAGGTCGCGCCGATTTCCAGTGTAAATGTGCGGCGAACGTGCTGCGCCGCGGCCAGTTCGACCCCGGTGGCGGTATAGGACTTGAACCCCGTCGCCTCGATGCGGATATTGTAGACGCCGACCCGGAGAAAATCGAACGCAACCTCACCGGAGGAACCAGTGACCTTTTTCTGCGAGCTGGAGGTGCCTGCATTGAGAAACGTAACGGAAGCTCCGGGCACCACGGCACCACTGGAATCGACTACAATGCCGTAGAAAGTCGCGGTAGTTACCTGGCCGAAAGCGGGGCTCGCTATAAACCAAATGGAGGCAGTTAAGAAAATGTATCGCACGGGACCTTCCTGGAAACGCTTGTTAAGGAAGTGAGGTTAGCAGAGTATTACAGGGATACGCAAGTTGCCATTGCAAGCAATGTCGCCGCAAAGTAGAAATGTCCTATTTTGCAAGGCTTCAGAAAAGTACGTGTTAGTCTGGGCCTGCCGGTGAAGCGGAGACGTTGTGTCAAGAAGGAGCGAATAGCGCCATGCTGTGCGGAAGATGAAGGAAGGCCCTTCGGAGCCGCCCTGTAGGGGGAGGTTCCAAACTGCCGGAA
>CAMDKT010000635.1 GCA_945900935.1 Candidatus Sulfopaludibacter sp. SbA3
TGCCGCTCTCTCCGGCGAGTCGATCCTGATCATCACCACCGGACTGGGTGTCACCAATCCGTTCTTTGACGAAGGCAAAGCGGTTCCGGCGGACAACCAGTTGAACATATCCGGCACCATCGAAGTGTCCATCGGCGGCCAGTTGGCCACCGATGTCCGGGCTTACCTCGCGCCGGGCCAGATTGGCATTTACTTCGTCGGGGCGGTATTGCCGGTCTCTCCGCCAACCGGGGACGCTGTGCCGATTGTCGTGCGCGTGAATGGCGTTGACAGCCAGACGGTGACGATGGCCATCCAGTAGCTTAGGTTTTTCAGGCGGTCCGGACGTCCCGGCCCGTCACTTGCGGCAGGATCACCAGCGTCACGTACAATCGCGCTAACTGGAAAAAAGTGGTGAAGAGAGACCGCAGCCGGAAGAACTGCGATTTGCCATGCAGCCGCGGGTAGTGGCTGACGCCAACTTCCTCCACCAAGTACGGGCACAGCTCCAGCTTCTTCACCAGCTCCACGCAAATAGTGCCGCTTGTCGAACGAAGGGAAAGCTCTTCCAGCAAGCTTCGGCGAATCAGGCGGAAGTCACAATCGATGTCGCGTAATTGAATGCCAAAAATGAATCGGGCGAAGCGGTTATACAGCCACCCGATGGCAACCCGGTGCCAGGGATCGCTGCGGTTCTTCTTGAAGCCATTCACAAAGCCGACGCTGGGGCCCATTCGCTTTGTCAGATCCGCCAACTCGGACGGATCGTACTGGCCGTCGCCATCGGTGTAGAAGACCAGATCCTTCGACGCCGCCGCAAAGCCGCTCCGCAACGCGCCGCCATAGCCGCGGTTGTGCTCGTGCGTAATGATCCGGACATGGTCCGGATGGGCCGCCCGCAGTTGTTCCAGCACTTGGGCGGTGTCGTCGGAACTGCCGTCATTGATGACGATCACTTCAAAATCGACGGCGAGGGCGGGCAATAACGCCAAGGTCTTCTGGACCAACCCGCCGATGGTTTTGCCGTCGTTGTAGGCCGGAAAAAAGGCGCTGATGCTTTCATGACTCATGTTGTCGAGTGACTCCCCGCTTCAAAAAATCCCGTTCGCGCAGTTGTGGGAATGATCTCATATTCCGGCGGAATGCTCAAACTGCAAATCCAGGCGGGCAAATTTCTGCTTGGCGACCATTACTTTATAGGGTACAGTTTACGAGAGACTTCACTGATTGTGCGAAGAAAACCGGCCAGGAGGCCGGTTCCATATTGATGCTACCCAAATCCGGGCGGAGGAACGCGGTGCCAGTTCGTCGCGTCCTGAAACGCTTTGGCGGCGCGGACCATCTTTCCCTCTTCGAAGAGCCGCCCGGTCAAATGAATCGCCTCCGGCTCGCCGTTGATGAGGCCGATGGGAAGGCTCATTTGCGGATGGCCCGTAAAGTTGGTGATCGTCAAAAGTTGACTCGAAGAAGGCGTGACGATGACATCCAAACCAGCCATCAGATTTTTCATTTCCATCATCAACTGCGTGCGGGCGCGCATGGCCCGGATGTATTCGACCGCCGGAATCAGGCGGGCGGAGCGAAAGGAGTTCGGCCAGTCATTGTCCTTCTGGCTGGTGAGGGTTTCCACGCCGCCATCGCGCGTCAGGTCGTCGAACGCCGCGGCCGCTTCGGCGTTCAAAATCATCAGGAGAGAACCTACCGGAAACACTGGCAATGCAACCGGTTGCAACCGCAGCCCCGTCTTCCGCAGGGCCGCCAGCGCCGCCTCCGCTATCGTTTTTCGCTCGCCGGAGAGTTTGTCGAAATCGGCCTGAACAATGCCCGCGCGCAGGCTTTTCACCGGTGCCGCCGGATTCCAGCCCAATGGCCGCGATTGCACCGTGATGTCCTTGCCATCGGGGCCTTCAATAGCGCGCAAAACCAGCAGCGCGTCCTCGGCGGAGCGGCAGATCGGGCCAACCTTGTCCAATGTCCAGCACAAGCTCATCGCTCCGGCGCGAGACACGCGGCCGAACGTGGGGCGGAGTCCCGTTACGCCGCAAATCCGGCTGGGAGTGAGAATGGAGCCGAGCGTTTCCGTTCCGATCGAAAACGCCACCAGGCCAGCGGCCGTCGCCGAAGCCGATCCCGCCGATGATCCGGACGATGTCTTCTCCGTGTTCCAAGGATTCCGGGTCATGCCGCCGAACCACAACCCGCCCATGGCCAGTGACCCCATGGAAAGTTTGGCGATCAGTACCGCCCCGGCTTTGTCCAATTTGTCGATGACCGTCGCGTTGGCGTCGATCGTTTGATTCTTGAACGGTTCGGCACCCCAAGTCGTCGGGATACCTTTGGTGGCGAAGAGGCCCTTGGCACCATAGGGCAGGCCGTGCAGCATGCCGCGATAACGGCCTCGCCGGAGATCACTGTCGGCGCGCGCGGCCTGCTCCATGGCCAGATCTTCGGTTATCGTGATGACGCAATGGAGGGTTTCGTTGTGACGGCGCAACCGCTCGATGTACATGCGCGTTAAGTCTTTGGACGAAACGCGGCGAGCGCGGATTAGCGCCGCCAGATCCGGGATCGGCCAATAGGCGACATCTTCCAGCTTGCCGAATCGGCGTGCGGGCCGCGGCGGCGGCGTCAGGAACGGCGTTGGTTTCGGCGACTCCATGCCGGGGAGCAGGGGATCAAAATGGAAAGCCGGATCGGTGTCGAGCGGGATGGGCCGTTGGCGCAACGCCCCAATAGCGGTTTGGGTGCGGCGAATATTCGCACGCATCTGGTCCAGATATTCCTCTTTAAAGCTGAGGCCGAGCAATGCCATGGCTTCGCGGATGGATTCCCGGCTGACGGAATCCGCCTCGGGCGCGGCGGTTTGGGCGGGAGCGCCGAGTTCAGAAAGAATCAGCGCGGCGGCGGGGGAAGCGTGCAATAGAGAACGGCGGTCCATTCCCGTATGGTAATCCCGCGCGCTTGCTCGCGTAACCACGCCAGCATCCAGAAGAGGAATGCGGTTTTTCCCATTTCGTCGACCTCCGGCTGTCTGTTAAGCGTGTGCGGAGGGTGAACCGGGCCAGATTGCTTTCAAATCCGGTATGGTCTGCCGGTCATGACGTGGATCGCCGATGAAAAATGCGCCAACGGCTCGCCGGTTGGCTCGGGCAATCCGGCGGCGCTGAGCAACGATTCTTCCAGTGCGTTTACTGTCGCCCGCTGCAGTGGCCAGCGCGGATGATCAATGTCGGCGCGGAGTAATTGGCCGCGGCGTTGGGCGAATAGGTGCCACCGCGCCGTAAGAAAAATCTCCAGCGGCGAAGGCTCCGCGATAGCCGCGCCGGGCGTGACAACGATATTTGTTTCGCCCTTCGGCCTGTGCCGGCGCCTGCTGCGGTAGTGGACCCGTGGACCGTCCCGATGGACGTTCATACGGGCCCAATAATACGGCAGCGCGTAACTGATTCGCGCGCCGATAACGGCGGCCAGGCGCGCCGCGTCGAGAGAGAAAAACCAGACGCCGCGATGGCCGTTGCGGTCCCTGACATAGGTGCGGACGTTCGTCTCGTTGAACCGGGATAGCCACGGCAGCGCGGGAGCCTTCACCAGGGTAATGTCAGCAAGAATGAACGGAATCAGGCCGACGTAGCACTTCCCTTCCCATAAATCCAATTCCAGTCCTTTCGGAATCAGCGGGCGGACTCGTGCTGGATCGAAGCTCCAATGGAGAAAGGTCAGCTCCAGCCAGGACTGGCGAATGACGGGGCGCGGTACGCGGAAGGGAGGGTCTATCGAAACCGGTTCA
>CAMDKT010000636.1 GCA_945900935.1 Candidatus Sulfopaludibacter sp. SbA3
GGGGGCCTCAAATTCCAATTTTCTCGATCTCCTCCAGAGTGAGTACATCCGATGTCCGGTCGTAGAGCTTGGTGGTCCGTGGGGAGGCGTGGGCGGCGATGGCCTGCGCCTTCTCGATCGTTCCCCCGTTTTCCAGGTAGGCTGTTATCCCGGTGGCGCGAAACGTATGACAGCAAGTCGATTCCGGCAGGCCGATGGCTTTTCCACGGACCTTCACCATCCGCAGGACGTCGGCTTCATATAATGGACGCGCCGTCACTTCGCCGTTGCGGCCAAACGTCCGGAACAGCGGCAGCTTCCGCTCCTCGCCGATGCCGGCCGCGTCGATCCAGGCGTCGACGTGGGCTTCGGCCTTATGGTGAGCCGGCACGTCATGGAGCTTTCCACCCTTTTCGTGGAAGCGAAACCACCAGCGCTTGCCCTGCTGATAATAGTTTTCAACCGGCATTCCGATCACAGCGCCGACGCGGGCAAAGGTGTAGACCATGACCGCCAGCAGCGCCCGGTCCCGCAAACCTTTCACGGTCGTCGTCTCGATGGAATCGATCAGTTGCCGCGCTTCGTCGGCCGATAGAACGGGGGTCTTGCCCTTCTTGATAACGTACTTGGGTCCGCGGACCGAGGCGGCCGGGTTCATGGGGAGCACCTGGCCGACGACAAGGTAGTCGAACAACATGCGAATTGCGGCCAAGTGCTGCTTGACGCTGGGAACCGAGAGGCTCGCCTGCAGCTCCTTGACATAAGCGGCGATCAGAATCGGCTGCAGCCGGAGAAGATCGAAATTCCGACCTCCGCACCAGGCGTCGAAACGGCGGATGGCGCAGAAGTACGCTTTGCGGGTGTTATCATTGGGAATCTCGGCGGTAAAGAACTCCCAGAACCGGCGCGCCGATTGGGGAGAGGCGGCAAAGAGAGCCGGAGTGGGAGTTCCCTGCCCAACCGAAATGACTAACTCTCCGCCGCGCGGCGACAATTGGCCTTCCAGGTTCGGATCGACGTCGAATGCGAACATTTGTGGCTCCCCGCAGGCTGCACTGTACGGAATCGCCGAAACTCCTGGTGCTTAGCCCTGTCTGGGAGCATACCACTGGATAACGTCCTTAATCCAGTGGTACATCGCTGCGCCTGCCTTCAGTAATGACAGAACTTCGCCTCATCATGTACAGTGAAGCTGTCTATCCAAATGTGGCCTAATCGCCAGAAAGGACACCGGTTTCGCCCTTATGGCCCGCCATCCCGACTGGTTCGAACGTCTCGACGCTATTCTCGACACGACCCGCCAAATGCCCCTCGAGTGCTTCGGGCGGCAGGAGATGAAGGCGGTCTTCGCCTGCAGCGAACGCGACAGCATCCGCCTACTCCACAAGTTTGGCGCCACGAAAATCGCCGACGCCCTTTCCCTGCCCCGCTCCTCTCTCCTGGCCCAATTGGGGGCGATTCAATCCGGAATGGCCTACTCGACCTTCCTCCGCCAGCGCCAGCAGGTGGCGCAACACCTAGCCGTCGCCCATGCCGAAAATCTCGCTCGCCGCCGCCGCATCCCAGGGTCGGCTGAATTCCAGGCTGGCAAGTCGCTCGCCGATCTTCCCGCAGGCGTCCGGCTCGAACCCGGCCGGATCGTGTGCGAATTCGCGTACCCGGAAGACTTCTGGGCCATGATCGACTCGCTCGCCGACATTGCAGCCCAAGACCCGGATGCCTTTGAAGACGCCACTCTCGCCAAGGACCCCCAATGAAACCGTTTGCCGTCCAAATTCCACAGTACGAGGGACCGCTAGACCTCTTACTGAGTATTGTTCGGCGGAACGAACTCCCGATCACCGATCTGCCGCTGGCGTCCATTGCCGCCCAGTACCTAGCCTACATCAAGGAGGCCGAAGCGCTGGACGTCAATCTCGGCATGGAATGGATCGACATCGCGGCGCGTTTGATTCAGTGGAAGTCGACTTCCCTGCTCCCGGCCGACCCGGCTCTTCCCGATGCAGAGACTGCCCTCGCCGAGGAGCTCAACCGCGAACTTAAGACCTTAAGCGAGGCGCAGCTTAGCGAGGCGAAAGAGTTTCTAGCCGGCCGGAACGAGGAACGGGAACGGCTCTGGGCGCGCGGCACCGGGGAGAGCGTTCGTGAGCCACTTTCCGCACAGGAGGAGCCGTTCGCATCCCTTTGGACGGTTCGGAGGAAGGCACAGACGATTCGGAATCTGTTCCTCCGACACCGCGAGCATCCCGAGCCGGTCTACGACGTGCCGGAAGAAACCGTGACCATGGACGAGATGCTCGACTGGGTCAGGCAACGGATAGCAGAGCTTGAGCCTGGAGCGCGGGTGTCATCTGAGCTTTGGTTTGCAGAAATGGCCACTATAGGCCGGAAGATCGGCTTGTTCCTTGCCCTTATCGAGGTTGCCATGAGTTCTGAAGTACGGCTGGACGGGAGCCTACGTGAACACACCTTCTGGATAGAGCCAACCACCTATAGGTATCACACCGATAGAGACCAGTCATGATAATTTTTCTCTCTTGGTTTTACACCAACAGGTATCCTCGTTACGTTTACCTTATACACAGTTAAGCGGCTACATTATTCTGCGCTTATAGCTTTTCTGCCTGTGGGTGTGACACCAATACGTCTGTCGCTCACCCGTCCGCCTATAGGTACACCAGGGGCGGACCTGGGGCGGCGTTCGCACTTTTGCCAAGGCGAGCAGAGCGCGCCGCACTGTCCTTCTTGCACCTTTATGTTCTTTCCATACACTTTATACCTATAGCTGTGCTGACGCTTCCTTTTAGACCTGTAGGTCCTAAACCCACGCAGGCGTTCGAACTTTTGGCTAAGCCAGCGGAGCGGATCGCGACGTGACTCATCGCAACCTACATTTAGCTACGGGGTTATCACCTATAGGTGTCCAGCCTATATTCTTTACACCGTCGTGTTCCATGCCTGTACCTACGTTCGAACCCTTGGCAGGGGAGCGAAACAAACTGCCTCCTCGCTGTTTGGTGTGGGTAAGGACGGGCAGTGCGCAATGAGGGCATTCGGTTCTTGGAGGCGTCGGCAAGGAAGGAATCTCGAATGGATGAGGGGCGTGAGGGAGTGCCGGGTTCCCTTCTTGGAGTTTGAAGTTGGAAACGACAATATCGCCGTCGCGGCGGTGGGAAGAGAGCGAAAACCTGTGCTTGGTTTTCCTCGCTTTCCACGGCCCGCCATTTCCACGGCCGGTCTTGCGGGCCGAATGCTCTTGCTAGGACCAGCACTTCGGCGTTGGCGAACTTAAGCCGACGCTCCTACCCACACCAAACAGCGAAGAACCCTTCCGTTCCGCTTGATCAGCTCGCCAAAGAGCGCCGGAGACGCTGATTTGCAGCATTGTGTGCCCAGCGCAGACGCTCCTGAGCCCGCGAGGGCGTATCCCAACTCTCTTGACTGTTAAGTCAAGACGCGTTAGGCTTCAATCAGCCCGATACTTCCAGAAAGGTTCGGTCCCGATGAGCGCAACGATGACATCGATCGAAGACCTCGCAAATCAAGACTACAAGTGGGGTTTCGTCACGGAGATCGAAGCGGATACGATCCCCAAGGGGCTTAGCGAAGACGTCGTTCGCCTGATTTCGGCCAAAAAGAACGAGCCCGCGTTTATGTTGGATTGGCGCCTGAAGGCCTACCGCCACTGGCTCACGATGGAAGAACCCAAGACCAAAATCGATCAACTGAAGAGCTTGGACGAGGTGGATCCGGAACTGCTCAGAACCTACGAGAAGCTCGGTAT
>CAMDKT010000637.1 GCA_945900935.1 Candidatus Sulfopaludibacter sp. SbA3
GCAGCCTGTGCCCAATTCCGGAAACAACTGCCGGCCCGTGCCCATCCCGCCTTGGAGCAAATGGAACGCTCCGTCCGAAAGGCGCTGAAACCCAAAGAGGCCTACAACATGGTGCCGAGCAGAGATCCCGAAAACGTTTAAGCACCCGCAATGCCGCATTGGGGGAATAATAAGATGCACCTTCCATTGGCGCATTGATAAATTAAGGACGAATTCCATGAAGCTCCCATTCTTCATTTTCGTAGCCGGTACGCTTCTCGCGCAGCTACCCAAAACCGCGCTGCTGCCCGATATCCAGGAGCAGATCCCAAACCATCTGCAGATCCAGAACGAGCAGCAGAAGGAGATGCTCCGCTTCACTACGGGCCATGTCAATCTCGGGAAAGGTCCGTTGCAGATACGGGGCGGCAATCAGATTGCGCCGTGCGTGGTCAGCGGAGTGCCTTACGCGGAATGCACCCATGCCACACAGGAAATCCTGGACGGCAACGGCAGCGTGGTCGCCACGCATTTGGCGGGCGTCGCGGTGTTCCATCCCGAACACAACCACTGGCATCAGGGGGATGTGGCGCTGTTTGAAGTTCGCGCGGGCTCGCTGAGCGGTCCGTTGGTAGGGATCGGCACAAAGGCAACTTTCTGCCTGGTCGACACCGAACGCGTCGATTCGATCCAGACCACGAAAACGCGCACGTACTGGGATTGCAACGGGCCGTTGCAGGGGATTTCGCCGGGCTGGGTGGACACCTATCACCAGTCCACGCCTGGTCAGGAGTTGGAGATCACGGGCGCGCCGGAGGGTATCTATTACCTCACCCATCTGGTCAACCCGGAGAAGAATTGGCTGGAATCCAATTACAAAAACAATTCGGCGTGGGTCAAGTTTAAGCTCGTTCGTCAGGGCACCAACCCGAAGGTAGAAATTCTTGAGACCTCGCCGTGCGTGGCCGGGTTGACGTGTCCGAGTCCGGCGAATCCGTAATTGAGCGGCTACGGCGGCAGTCCCATGCGGCGGCGGAGGTCGAGGTAGCGGGGGTCTGCTTTAAGCCAGATCAGCCAGTGCGAATGATCCTGGTAGGCTTTTTCCAGCCATTTGAATGTCTGATTTTTATCGCCCAGACCGGTATAGATTGTTGCGATGTCGAAGGGCGCGACGTATCACTTTCCGCGCCCGGTCTCGCTGGCCCGACACCGCATAAGCATGCCCGAGCGCGCCTACAATTAGGGGGTCGCCTCCCGAGAGACTGAATGCCTTTTCAATCTCCGCGATGGCCTCGTTTGGCAGCCCCTTCTGCTCAAAAGCCCACCCGAGGTACAGGTGTGCCGAGGCGAAGTTCACGTCTATGTCGAGCACCTTGCGAAGATGTTCTGCACCGTAAGCTGTTCCACCACATCGTCCTTCGGCTTCGAAAGAATAGAGGCGTAGCCAAAGGCGTGCGTCCCGCGTTCCATTCTTTCCAGCTCCAGATCTTCGGCGAAAACCGTAATCTGGAGGTCCTCGGCATACGAAGTCTGCTCGTTCAGATGGGTGTCATGAACGCGCTGAAAAGTAAAAGCCGAATAGTCCTGCGTGATGTCCGGATCGCTGTGCCGCTCACGAAGATCCGCCGGCGTTCGCAGGCGTCCCAACTCCCCGAGCGCGACCTCCGCCCAAGGCCGTTCCCGCCGGAAACACCCCAGCAGAAAGACGCCCGCCACTACCATCCCAACCAATCCAATCACAGTGAACTAAACCGCTGCGCGGTAGGCGGACAGCCCCGAGCAATCCGGTAGCGCGGGAGAGAATGAACTCCGCCGGCTCGCCAAGCGACACATGACACGGGAGCCAGCCGATCATACGCTCCAAAGTACCGCCCTGGTCAACGAAGCCTTCCTCCGCCTCATCAAGCACCCGGAAGTCCAATGGCAGGACCGCGCCCATTTCTTCGCCGTCAGCAGCCAGATGATCCGCCGCATCCTGGTCGACCACGCCCGCCAGAGCCACGCCGCCAAGCGCGGCGCCGGCGTCATCCATATCGCCATTGACGAAAATCTCGGCCATTCCGCGCCGCGCGCCCTGGAACTGATTGCTCTCGACGACGCCCTTGACGCTCTCGCCCAACTCGACCCCATCCAAGCCAAAGTCGTCGAGCTTCGCTTTTTCGGCGGTCTTTCCGTCGAAGAAACCGCGTGCGCCCTCAATGTCGCCCCGCGCACCGTCATCCGTTATTGGAGCACGGCCCGCCTTTGGCTCCTGCGCGAACTCAGCGGCAAAAAAAGTTAAGCGGGCCTGTTCTGGAATTCCGCCATTCGGCGCTAACCCATACGAACTGTCAGCGCGATGCATTCTCCACGCCCCAATTCCCCGGCCAACCAATCCCCCGTTGGCCAATCCACCATGGTATGCTCTGGCACTGTGGACTCGACTCCTGGCGCGCGCAAATGGGAACAGGTCCGGGAAATTTTAGAGGCCGCTCTGGCCATCCCTCCCGCCGATAGGCCCGCTTTCGTCCGCGCCGCGGCGGCGGGCGATCACAGCCTCGTCGCCGAACTCGAATCGCTGCTGACCCACGCCGACGCCACGGCCACATGGATCGACGGCTCGCCTGTCAGCCCGCCCGTCAAGCACCATCCCGAGTTCCAAGCCGGTCACCGCCTGGCGCACTACGAAATCGTAAAGAAGCTCGGTGCCGGCGGCATGGGAATTGTCTATCTGGCCAAAGACCTGTTGCTGGACCGCCTCGCCGCCGTGAAGCTCCTGGCTTCCCACATTAAGGCCCCCGAGGAACGCCGCCGCTTCGCCCGCGAAGCGCGCGCCGCCTCCGCTCTGAACCACCCCAACATCATTACGATTTATGAATTCGCCGCCGCCGCCGGCATGGATTTTATCGCCATGGAATACGTACGCGGGATCACGCTGGCCGAACGGCTGAAACGGGAGCCGCCCCCGCTGCTCCAACTCCTGGAAATCGCCCGGCAAACGGCACTCGCGCTCTCTCGCGCCCACGCCGCCGGCATTGTCCATCAGGATTTGAAACCAGCCAATATCATGATCACCGATGAGGGCATGGTCAAAGTGCTCGATTTCGGCATTGCCAGGAGGATCTCGACGCCGTCGGCGGAGGCGTCCACCGAGCGCCAGTCGATCGCCGGAACCCCCGCCTATATGGCCCCGGAGGTCGCCCTCGGACAGCCCGCCGACCAACAGGCCGACATCTTCGCCTTTGGCGTGATTCTGTACGAAATGGCGACGCGCCAGCGGCCCTTCCAAGGCAAGGACATGCCGTCGGTCCTTTCGCAGGTGATGTATCGCAACCCGCCGCGTGTTGAGACCATTAACGCGGAGGTCCCCACGGGCCTGGGCGATCTGATCGAGAGCTGCCTGCAGAAAGACAAGCAGCAACGGCTGGCCTCGATGGAGGAAATCGTCGCCAGCCTGGATCGCATCACGGCGCTGCCTGCGCGCCCGTCCCGCCGATGGCTCATCGCCGGCGGCTCCGCCGTGGCCGCGGTGGCTGCGACGATGGCGATCTCCCGCTGGGTCAGTGGCCCTGCCGCCGCGCCGCTCAGCTATACGCTGGAGGCGCAAAAGGAGCCGTCCGCTTTGCCCTTCACCGCTTCGCCATCCGATACGTTTCAAGGCGGGTGAAAGTTCCGGTTGCGCCTCCACGCCGCCCGGCCGGGTTTTTTCTACGTCCTTACCGAAACGCCCGCGGAGGTCGCCGTTGTGTACCCTCTCGCCGCTCCTCCTCAGCCTGTCGCGGCTACCGTT
>CAMDKT010000638.1 GCA_945900935.1 Candidatus Sulfopaludibacter sp. SbA3
TCACCGCCATCGAGAAAACCAGCAGCGTGTACCCGTCCCCCACTGCCCGCGGATAATGGTCCTGAATAATCGCCTGCCCCCGAAAATGGTTAAGCAACGAGGAGTATCTGTCCAATAACCCGATTGCGATAAACACCCCCGGCGACGCCAACAGCGCCAGCGTCGCTCCCAGGCTCATATCGACGTCGCCCGCATCCTCCCCGCCCGATTGCGCCAGCCGCCGCGCGAAGTGCGCAACCAGCGTCCCGAACATCCTAGGAAGCCTCAATCGCGGCCACGATATCGCGAGCCGTCTGCGCCGTATCCGTCTGCTCCGCCATCTGCACGAACGCCTCTTCCAATCGCGTGTAGCCCAATTGCGCCAGCGTCTCGGCCATATTCCCGCCCGCAATCCGCTTCCCCTTTCGTAACAGCACGAAATGGCCGCAAACCCGCTCCACCACCTCAATCGCCGGGCTCGCAAAGAAGATCGCCTTGCCCGCCGCCGCCAGTTGCTCAATCACCCGCCGCAGCACAATCCCGCTCGACACATCCAGCCCTGCGAATGGTTCGTCCAGAATCAGCAAATCCGGATTGTGCATCGTCGCGCTGATCAACGCGATGCGCTGCCGCATGCCTTTCGAATACGAAGATATCGTCGCGTCGCGATACGTGTAAATCGTAAACGCCTCCAACATCGCCTTCGCCTTAGCCTCAAACACCCGCTCCGGAATATTGCGTAGCGTCGCGATCAGCTCCAGATACTCCCAGCCCGTCAGAAATCCATACAATTGCGCCTCCTCCGGCACATACCCTATCGCCCGTTTATAGGCGATCAAGTCATCGCGCACCGGCCGGCCCTGGAACAGAATTTCGCCGTTAGTCGGCTCCAACAGCCCCGTCAGCATCTTCACCGTCGTACTCTTTCCCGAGCCGTTCGGGCCTAAATACCCCAGCACGTCCCCGCGCGAAATAGAAAAATTCACCGCGTCCACGGCCAAAAGACTGGCGTAGCGCTTCGACAAATTCCGGACTTCAAGTATAGGTGCCATTTCAATTAGACCGCTCACCCGCCAGGAATGTTCCCATCAAACAAAAGCATCTCCAGCCGCGCCTTCACTTCCCCCCACTCTTCCGCAATCACGCTGAAATAAACCGTGTCCCGGACATGCCCCGGCACCACCATATGCCGCCGCAGCGTGCCCTCCTGCTTCGCCCCGACGCGTAACATCGCCTTCTGCGAGCGCTCATTGCGGAGGTCTGTTTTCAATTCCACACGGTTCATCCCCAACACCTCAAACCCATATCCAAACAGCAGATACTTGCACTCCGTGTTCACCGCCGTCCGCTGAAACTCCAGCCCATACCACGTCGAGCCGATCTCCACCCGCTTATGCGCCGGCTCGTAATTCATGTAGCGCGTGCATCCGGCCACGCGCCCGCTGGCCTTGTGTATCACCGCGAAGGCCAACTGCGTCGGCCCCTGCGCCCCCCCAATAAAAGCAGCCATCTCCTCGCGAGTCGTCACCCGAACCGGCATCAGCGCCCACAACGAAGGTTCAAAGCCAATCGCGCACAGGCCATCCAGATGCGCCTCCGTAAGCGGTTCCAGCCGGACATACCGACCCTCCAATGTGACTGGCGATAACATGCCACATTTTCCGATACTATGTCTCCTATGTCCATTTCCCGCCGAACGTTTCTGCAGGCCGCCGCCGTACAGATCCCTAACGGCCGTCCCAATGTGCTCCTGCTTTTCGCCGACGACTTGAGCTATCGGACGATCCGTTCCTTGAACAACCCGGAGATTCGGACGCCCAATCTCGACAAACTCGCCGCCCGCGGCACAGCCTTCACTCACGCCTGCATCATGGGCGGACTGCAACCCGCCGTTTGCGTGCCCAGCCGCGCCATGCTCATGTCCGGACAAAACATGTTCCATGCCACCGCCAATGTCATCAAACAAAAGGAATGGGGCGAGCCCAGCGAGTTCCATCTCTGGCCCGAAATACTCGGCGCCAATGGCTATCAAACTGTCGGAATCGGCAAATGGCACAACGGCCCCGCCCTCTATCACCGCGCCTTCCAAAAAGGCGGGCCCGTGATGTTCGGAGGCATGGCCGATCACTACCAGACGCCCGTCTTCGACTTCAATCCGGCCGGCGCCTATCCGAAAACAGACTTGAAACCCCGCCCTGCCCATTCCAGCGAAGTCTTCGCCGATGCCGCCATCGCCAACATCAAAGAGCGTGACAAATCCAAGCCATTCGCCCTCTATTGCGCCTTCACCGCCCCGCACGATCCGCGCCAGCCGCCCCCGGACTATAAAGCGATGTACCCCGAAGAGCGCATCGAACTCCCGCCCAACTATCTCCCCGAACATCCCTTCGATAACGGTGAGCTAAATGTCCGCGACGAAGCCCTCCTCCCCTGGCCCCGCACCCCCGCCGCCATTCGCAAAGAGCGCAGCGACTACTACGCCATCATCACTCATCTCGACGCCCAGATCGGACGCATTCTCGACACCCTCGACAAAGAAGGCCTGACAAAAAACACGATCGTCATCTTCGCCGGCGACAACGGTTTGGCCGTCGGCCAGCACGGCCTGTTGGGCAAGCAGAATATGTACGATCATTCCATTCGCGTCCCCCTCATCTTCGCCGGACCAGGCGTGCCCGCCGGGCAGCGATCGGACACGATGGTCTACCTCTTCGACATCTTCCCAACGCTGTTTGAAATGCTCGGCATGCCCGTTCCTCCCACCGTTGACGGCAAGAGCTTCGTCCCCGTCTTAAAGGACCCCAAACGAAGAACGCGCGAAGCCCTGGTCTACGGCTATCGACACTACATGCGCGCGCTGCGCACGACGCGCTGGAAGTTCATCCGCTACAACGCCAAAGGCGTCCAGAACCGCCAGCTTTTCGACATTGCCGCCGATCCCTGGGAGATGAAAAATCTCGCCGAACTCCCCGAAATGAAGGAGACCGTGACGCAGTTGGATCTCATGATGCGAATGCTGCTCAACCAGGCCGGCGATCCGCTGGATCTCACCAAACCCGATTGGAGTTGGGCCGGGACCCCTTAAGCCCCCGAGGCCCGATTGTGCGTAGTAAATCCCAGTTCCTGATGCGTCAACAACTTCGTGGCAAACAGTATCTGACCCGTATGCAGCGCGAAGTGTTCTGTTGTTTTGAAGATCGCCTCCAGCACCGTCATTTCCCGGCTCTGAACCGTAATCCGTTCCGCCAATCGGTCCTCGCTCACACCGCCAATTATCGAAGCCGCGTCGCCGGCAACCGCCTGCAATTGTTCGCGCAGCGCGCCCCCGCACACCGCGTTAAATTCTTCGTCGCGCACGCGGATATCGGGATCGCCAAGGATCGCGTGGCGAGTATATTGGCGCAAGTTCCCGCACAGGTGCAGCACCAGATTGCCGATCGCGTTCTCATTGCCGCTTCCTCGAATCCAAATCTGCTCAGGCGTCAGTTTTCCCAAGCACGCATCAATTCGCGAGGCGTGTTGCGTCAGCGTTGCGGCGGCCGCGGTCGTGAAAATGTGTCCAGTCATTTGAGAATCTCCTTTAGCTTATATACCAGCGCGCGCCGCCGTCAACGATGCCGTCGCTTCCTCGCGGTTGGCTGCAACCCAAACCGCGATCGCCCCCTGGTGCGTTAGCCGTTCCGTCAAGTCTTCAATCCAATCCGATTCGTCCAGCAGTTCGCGAAACAGCAGCGATTTTTCGACAGCGGAACTATCGTCTCGATCG
>CAMDKT010000639.1 GCA_945900935.1 Candidatus Sulfopaludibacter sp. SbA3
TGGAACGGTAGGTGACCAGCGCATACTCGCGCGGACCGGAGAGCGAAGCCCATGGCGCCGAGTACCTTGCCGAACTCGCCTTCGCCCGGAGCGCGGCAATCTCCTTCACAGCGGCGAGATAATCGCCAATACGGTCCGCCTTAATCGCATAAAACGTGATGGCCCAACGAACACGCGTCAAAATCGAGGAAAGCATGCGAGCGACCCTCCTAATCCTATCTGCGCCCCAGGGAACATGCTTCGCAAATCCTCACCGATTTTCAGCCACTGGCGGTCCGCGGCGTTGCTGGTCCTGCGCCGCCAGTGGAATTCGCGCGCCTTCAGCCTCAGGCGATGCGCGGTTTGCCCGGAAAGTTTGAATGCCGATGTTTAACAACCAGCCGCGGCGAGGCGGCGGTGCGCGGCTCGACGCGAATCCAGTTGGGGGCTCCGCGGTCGCGAGCGGAAAGGGGCTGCCGTTACCGCGGAGCCTGCAAGTCCCACACGCTGAAGCCGAACCAGCAGTGCCCGGCGATTACGGAATCAAAACGACAGCCGTAAAGCGAACTGGACTTGCCGAGCCGGGAACGTGGAACGGATCTGCCCGAAGCCGGCGGCGGAACGGTTCATTTGCGGATTGGCGAAGTTGGTGCGATTGAAGGCGTTGAAGGATTCGGCGCGCAATTGCAGCGCAACGTTTTCGCGGAATTTCAACGGGAATGACTTCTGGATACCGATGTCGGCCTGCGCGAGACCGGGGCGGCGCGCAATGTTCCGGCCGGCGTTGCCGAAAGGCTGGCTGGGATCGGTGGGGATCACTACTTTCGCCGGGTCGATCCAGTTGTCCTGATTGCGCTGGCCCTTGGGAACCATGATGTCGCCGGTGACATTAGGGCGATAGCTAATGCCGCCTCGCCAATCGGGCAGCGTCTGAGAGACCAGGAAGTTCGCGGCCGGATTGTAGCTGAGATTGACGGGCTGGCCGGTCCAAAGGCTGTTAATAATATTGAATTGCCAGCCGCCGATGACGTAGTCCGCCGCCGTTGGGATGCCGGACATCCATTTTCCGCCCTTGCCAAAAGGGAGTTCGTAGATAAGGGCCGTGGTGTTGTTGAATTTTTGGTCGAAGTCCGAAGCCGCCCGTTCGGCGGCCAGATTGTAAAAGCTCTGCGGGCTGGAACGGCCGCCGGAGCCGCCTTGGGCTTCCAGCGCCTGGCCGGTCGTGTCGATGGCCTTCGAGTAGACGAAGGAGTTCAGAAGCGAGAAGCCGTTGGTGAACTTACGTTCGAAGCGGGCTTGCAAGGCGTGGTAGTTGGCGCGGGCGGAGGGGAAGGTGACGGTGATGGCGCTGAAGGCCTGGTTGGGGCGGCGCGCCTGAATAGACAGAGTTTCGCCGGCGCGGTTGGGCCGGGCTTCGTTAAAGTCGGCGAAAATGACGAGATGATTGGACACGTTACCGACGTAGCCGATGTCGACGACGGTGTTTTTCGCGATTTCGCGCTGAACGGAGAACGACCAGTTTTGCACATAGCCGGTGGGCGATTCGCGCGGGATGTACGAGATATTCGAGAGCAGCGCGTTGAACTTATCGGGATCGGTGAGTCCGGCCGGATAGCCGGCTTGGGTGGGCCGGAACGTGGCCTCAGTGGGGCGCTGGGCGATGGCGGCGATGACAACTTGCGGGCCGTTGATGCCGAGGATATTTCCGCCGCCCGCGCGATTGAAGTGAATGTAGGAGATGCCGTAAGCGCCGCGGACGACGGTCTTCGAATTGAGCGAATAGGCCAAGCCGAGACGCGGAGCCCAGTTGTTGCGATCCGGGTTCACCTGTGAGCGATCAGCGATGGCGCCGGACTTGGCGGGGATGAGTTTGCTCGAAATGGGATCGAAGTTCGAGAGCTTGTTCCCGGCGTCCCATTGCGGCGTGGCGTATTCATAGCGCACGCCGAGATTGACGGTGAGTTTGGGCGTGAGCTTCCAATCGTCCTGGAAGTAGAGGAAGTTCATGACCTGGCGATATTGGGCGATGTAGAAGTTGACGAGCTGGTATTCGCTGCGCGCGCCGAAGAGGAAGTCGGCGAGATTGTAGGATTGCGAGTCGGCTGCGCTGGGGGCGGGAGAGCCGGCGGGACGAGAGAATTGACCGGCGTAGATGTCATTGCCGTAGAGCGGATTGACGTCCTGGATCTCGGTGTGAATGCGCTGGTATTCGTACCCCATCTTCATGGAGTGGCGGCCGCGAATCAAGGAGTAGTTGACCTTGGGGTTCCACATCGTGGGATGCTGCCACTGCGGATTCGTCGCCTGGCGGCCGAGGTCGGAGAAGCCGCTGATGCCTTGGCGAGTGAGGCCGCCGGTGAGGCGCGGGTCTTCACTGAGTCCGGTGATGCCGTAGAGCGCGCGCATGGATGGGCCGCCCAGCCCGAACGGCTCCTTGCCGGCGGTGGTGCGCGAGATGCCAAAGCGAAATTCCAGCAGCGACGTTGGCGTGACGGTATGGGTGAGGCCCGTGGCCATGGATTGATTCAGGACGCGAAGGAAGCCGTTGCCTTCGCCACCCGAGGGTCCGGGAATTTCGGGTTGCTGGAAGAGGTTCGACTTGCGGTGGGAGACGCGGACGAAGGCGGTCATCCTGGAGTTGATTTGACCGTCGAGCTTAACGTCCATCTTGTCGTTGTTGCTTTTATCGCCGCGAAGGTTGACGAAGTTGTTGGCGCGGGGCAGGCCGTTGTTGGGCGCGGGGAGGTTGCCGAGAACAGTGCGCGCGAGGTTGGTGATAGCTGTCGCTGGAATGGGTGTGTTGGCGGGATAGAGCGCGCCGGTGAGCGGGTTCGTAACGGGAACGGTGAAAGTCGCGGCGCGATCGGAAACGGTGGGCAGCGTGCGGAAGATGGTGAACTTTTGGCGTTCGCGGAAACCTTCATAGTTGGTGAAAAAGAAGGCGCGGTTCCGGACGATGCGTCCGCCGGCGGTGAACCCGAACTGGTTCCGTTGGAAGACCGGTTTTCCTGTGGCGGGCTTAAAGAAGCCGACGGCATTGAGTTCGGTGTTGCGAAGATACTCCCAGGCGGTGCCGTGGAAATCGTTGGTGCCGGAACGCATGGTGGCGTTGATCACCGCGCCCGAGGATCGGCCGAATTCGGCGCTGGCGTTGGCGGTGACGACTTTGAACTCGCCGACGGCGTCGGGCGTTAGCTGAACAACCTGGTTGGAGAAGCCCTGGTTCGACGTGCCGTAGGCGTTGTTGTCCATGCCGTCCATCAGGAAGTTGTTGAAGATGGAGCGTTGGCCATTCACGTTGAAGGATCCCTCGCGAGGCGGGTTGGCGACGGCGTAGTCGGAGCGGCGGACGCCGGTGCTGAGGAGGGCGAGGTCGGCGTAGTTGCGGCCGTTCAAGGGAAGATCGACGATCTGTTTTCGGACGACGACTAGGCCGCGGTCGGAGGAGTCGGACTCGACGGCGATGACGCCATCGGTCACATTGATGGATTCGGTGACTTGGCCGACTTTGAGAGAGAAGTCGACGCGTTGGCGGGCGTTGACGGAGACGCCCACGTTGTCGGCGTTGGCGGCGCTGAAGCCGGGCTTTTCGGCCGTGAGTTTGTACACCCCGATTTTAACGTTGAGGAAAAAATAGTCGCCGGTGTCGTTCGTGGTGGTTGTGGCTTGGATGCCGGTTTCGACGTTGAGGAGTTTGATCGCCGCGCCAGGGACGACATTGCCCGATTGATCGCGAGCGGTGCCGAGGACGACGG
>CAMDKT010000640.1 GCA_945900935.1 Candidatus Sulfopaludibacter sp. SbA3
GCCGATTACCCGCCAGCCAGAGTGCGGGAAGCGAACTTCACAATGGAGCAGCCGTTTAAGGATGGGTCGGTGTTCCGCGCCTCCTACGTGTTCACCCACGGCGAAAACCTTGACCAGAATTTCCAGCTCAACGACGCACCGTCAATCTACACGTGGCAGACGAAGACGGGGACCACGGTGCCCACCGGACCCTTCGCAAGCGTCGCCACCCGGCCATACGACAACAGAACCTGGGGCGGTATCACCCAGTCCACCAAATACGGTTTCTCGAACGACAGCGCGCTGCAGTTCAACTACCAACGGCCCTACCGGAAAGGATTCGGCTACCAGGTCTTCTATGTTTACTCCAGGGCGTTCCGCGTCGGCGGCAACACGTTCCGCGATAACCTTCTGTATCCCTCCGAAATCTTTGCTCCGGGAGCGATTCCGCAGGGCATGGATGTCGGTACCCAACTCAAACCGAGCCGGGAATTCAACCGCTGGCAGAACTACCGTCAGGACACCCAAATTCCGATGCACCGCATCTCGTTCAACGGGCTGGTGGATGTGCCGTTTGGCAAGGGACGTCGTTTCCTGAAAAGCAGCAACCGTTTTCTGGACGCTCTGGTTGGAGGCTATCAGCTCGCGTTTGTTGGCACGGTGGTGTCGCAGTCGTTCCAAGTCGCTACCGGCAACTACGGCGAACACAGCCCGATCAAACTCTACAAGAGCGAGGTTCCGGTCACGGACTGCCGGTCCGGCGTGTGCCGTTCCGGGAACATGTGGTTCAACGGTTACCTTCCGCCGACCGTAATCAACGCCGCCACGCGCGGGGTGACGGGAGTTCCAACGGAATACACGCCGTATCTGGCTCCGATCAACAACACGCCCGGCACAACGAACTTCGGCAACAACAACGTAGTGATGACGCTTGCCAACGGCCAGCAGGTGACCACCCCCTTCGCGCCCGGCCCCAGCGGCGTCCAACCGTATAACGCGATGGTTCTTCAGGGCCCGAAGAACTTCCAGTCCGACATTTCGCTCTACAAGGAGATTGCGATCAAGGAGCGATTCAAACTGCGGTTCAATGTGGACGCCTTCAATGCGTTCAATATCCAAGGTCTAGTGAACCCCAACGCCGGCGACGGAATACAATTGCGGCAAACGTCGTACTGGACGCCGCGGCAGGTTCAATTCACAGGCCGTTTCACGTTCTGAGAAAAGACTGGCGTTGATTCGAAGGGCCGGCCGGTGGATGACACCGGACCGGCCCTGATTTTTTATCTGACACCAAGTTCGCGCAACAGCCGCGCCGCCCCCCGGTCAGCCGTCATCGCCAAGGCCGATCCAATTGTGCCTGTGCCGATTCCGGCTGCAACCCCGCCCACGCACGGAAGTGTGGCAACGCGGCAGCCGCCTGTTTCCCCGCCATCAGCAGGTTTCCCTGCAATTCGCGCGCCTCGTTAAAATCGCGTGCTCTGCCCAACGCCACGGCAAAGTTGTATCGCACGGCGGCAACCGCGTTGGACACGTCTCGAACTCGCCAAGGGATCCCAAGATAACTTCCGGATAGCGCGTGATCCGCTCCCATCCTACTTGTGCTCGGTGATGGACGGCTTCAGCCGCCTCATTGAACCGGAACACATTGAGGAATACAATCATTGCCGGATATGCAGCCAACAGGCCAGAAACGCTGGTCGTTCAGTAGGCTTCGCCGCAGTTATCAATGCCGAGCACGCGGATGAGATCAGGCGGCTCGAGGCAGAAGAAGACTCGCCATTTGCCGACTCGCAGACGCAGTTCACCGGGGCGGTCTTTGAGCGACTTCACATCGCCGTGACCCGTAGCCGCGAAACGCACCAAGGCCGCGTCGATCCGTGCCTGAACGACTCGATCAAAGCGCGCCAAGTCGCGCACCGCGGCAGGGCGAAAAGCTACGCGTCGTATCACATGCCAAGCCGGCGTCGCACTTCTTCCAGGGGGACATCGCAGCCCGGTTCCGAACGGGCTTGATCCAGCTTGGCTGCGGTCTCGGCATCAATGATTTCCTGCTCACCGAATTCGGCAAGAAAGGAAATGGCTACCCGTACGTCGCTGTCTGGAAGGGCATCCACCAGCGATTGAAGGCGGTCGCGTTCGGAGGACATGGCCCAATTATAGCTTCGTGCGCGATCAAACGTCATCGAACGCGGAATGCGTCGAATGGATCCACACTGCCAGACGCGAATTCTGCCTGCTGCGGCCTGCTCGGAAGTTGCCGGGCAGCCGTCACTCGGCCGTATCAGGCCCAATGATGAGATGTGGCCTTGCAGACGGATAAAACCTCGCTGACGCCGCAGTTGATGATGTGGGCCACTCGGCGCAGGATCGCATGCGGATTCCGGGGGATGGCAATCCGAGTTCCGAAACTGCTGTCAATCACGATTCCGAAGTGGCGAGTCCCCGATGGGGTAACTGATCTGCGGGGTGGCTTCAGGAAAAGACACGCAAGCGCGCGTAATGGAATTAGTCAGATAGCGGAGATTTTGAACAAGAACAATTGGCTCCCCACGCAGAACTCGAACCCGAAAACCGCCTTGGGCCAACCCCGCAAGGTAGACCCGGCGTGAGTTATCCGGGTAACACGACATTGCAGTTTATCCCGCTCAAAAAACTCTCGACGTTCTCGATCGCCAGCGCCAATCCTGCTTCGAGCACCTCCGGCGTCACCCCAGCGCAATGCGGCGTCAAAACGACGTTGTCCAGTTGTGTCAGCGCGTGGCCCGGCGGCAGCGGTTCCACGTCAAATACATCGAGGCCCGCGCCTGCAATCCGATTCGACCGGAGCGCCTCGATCAATGCCCCCTCATCGACAATCGGCCCGCGTGCCGTATTGATCAGAATCGCCGTCGGCTTCATCAAATTGAACTCACGGCTGCCAAGAAAACCCCTTGTTTCGGATGAAAGCCGCAAGTGTACGCTGATCACGTCGCTTTCCCGAAGCAACTCGTCGCGCTCCACGAGTTCGAAGCCGAGCGCGGGATTGGGGTGCATCGTCCACGCAATCACCCGCATGCCGACTGCCTCTCCCAGCATTGCAAATTGCCGCCCAATCGCGCCCAACCCGATGATGCCGAGTGTCTTGCCCCGAAGTTGCGCAGACTGTCCGCGCGGCCAGCCGCCACCGGCAACCTGGCGGTGCAGAGACACCACGCGCCGCGCTACCGCCAATGTCAATAGCAACGAGTGCTCGGCGATTGCGATCGCGGCAACTCCGGGAGTATTGGTCACCGTCACTCCATGCCGTTGCGCCCCGCTAAGGTCGACATTGTCCGTGCCCGTGCCCCATATCGAAAGGAGTTTCATCCGCGGACACGCCGCAAACACACGCTCAGTGAACTTTGTAGACGACCGGATGTTGATGACGATTTCGAAGTCTCGAATCCGCTCCATCAGTGCGTCCTCAGAACCCGGCAGCGTCGCGTGGTAAGTCACCGGACGTTCTTCAACCAGGAGCCGATAGGCGTTGCACGTCCCCATTACGACGGGCTGATCATCCGGAATCACGATAGAAGGCATTGGCAGATTATCTTACCAACTTCAGGATTTCCCGTGCGCCGGCGAACGCGAAGAACAGCAGCGCCGACACCAGCACGATATTAAAAACGAGCCCGGTACGAAATTCGCGGCCCACCCATTCTTCGCGATTGTTCATGATCAATAGCGTCAGTGCCAGCAGCGGCAACAGCATAGCGCCGGTCAGGCCGAAAGCCA
>CAMDKT010000641.1 GCA_945900935.1 Candidatus Sulfopaludibacter sp. SbA3
ACGGGGAAGCTCGCGTTCCTCGATTCTGGACACGCGAAATTGACCGCGGGCAAGGAACTGCGTTGTGTGCTGACGGTGCGCAACGGCGCCGTGGTGTGGGACTCCGAGGGGCTGAGCCTGACGCACTGGCGCGACGCGGGGCCGTACAGTAATTTCAAATAGCGGTTAATCCACGTAGGCGATGCAATCGATCTGCAGCAGTTGGCCGGGCCGCCGGAAGCCTGTGGTTCCGAAGTAGGATCGTACCGGGCGGTCCTTGGTGAAGAAGGTGTTGTAGGTGTCGTTCATAGCGTCCCAGTTCTTTTCCGGATCGACGATGGCGACTTGGACCTTCAACACATTTTCGAGCGAGGAGCCGGCCTTGGCGAGTGACTCTTTCATGATGGTCAACGCGTCGGACGTTTGCTCTTTGATGTCCCCGGCCTTGGGGCGGCGTTCGGGATACCAGCCGCCGATTCCACTGAGGAAAAGGAGATGGCCGGAGCGGATGGGGCCGCCGGCGCTTTGTTTCTTTGGGGTCCATTCCATTTTTGCCTGCGCGAGTTTTGATTGCGCGAAGAGGGCGCTGGAGCCCGCTCCGCCCAGGAGTGTCGCGCGGAGCAGGGCGCGCCGGGCGTTTGATGTGGTCTTAGGTTCCATCGCAATATCGTATACGAAAAGGTGCGAACCTGCTATGGTTGGCCTGTGAGTATCGTCGTTGTTAGTTTGCTCGTTGTTGGACTGACCGCAGGGGCGGCGGATGTCGATTTGGCCGCGTTGGTAGCGCAGGCGGAGAGTCGGCGCGATGCGCGAGTGCAGGAAGTCCGGTCCGTGCGCCAATACATCGTGCGGAATCCGCGCTGGACAACCGACGCTTCGATGGACGTGCGGATGATCACGACCGCCGATGGAAACAAGCGCTACGAGATCCTGGCCACGAACGCCGAGGGATTGCGCAAGACCATTTTGACTCGGATTATCGAGGGCGAAATCCACGCGGCGGCGAAGAAGGATCGGGACGGGAACGTGAATTCGAAGAACTACGAATTGCGTCTGATTCCGGGCGTGCAGGCTGCGGGCGAGACCTGCCGGAAGGTGCAGTTGGTGGCGAAGAACCGGACGCGGTTCACCTTTGATGGGCACGGCTGCGTGGACATGAACGACATGGCGATGGTGCGGATGGAAGGGCGGACGACGAAGAATATGTCATGGCTGGTGGGCCGCGCCGATGTTGTGCAGGAGTTCCGCAAGGTGGGGGACCTTTGGTATTCGTCATTGAACCAGTCGGTGGCGGATGTGCGTTTCCTTGGGAAGACGCAATTGATAATCAAATATTCGGACTATTCGATCACGCGGAAACCGGTGATTACGGCGAGCGGAAATTAACGGCGTACCAGATCGAATACACTTTCTATGTGATCCGATATTTCCTGCTGGCGGCGTTTGGGCTTTGGGGGCAGGAAGGGCCTGCGCTGTTTGAGTCGCGTGTGCGGCCGGTGCTGGCTGAAAAGTGCCATGCGTGCCATAGCGGGAAGACGTCGATGGCGGGGCTGGACTTGTCGACCGCCGCGGGCTCGCGTCAGGCGGCGGGTCGGCTGGTGGAAGCGATTTCGTATAACGGAAAGGTGAAGATGCCGCCGGCGGGGAGGCTCTCCGATTCAGAAATCGCGGCGCTCACCGAGTGGGTGCGGGGCGGCGCGATCTGGCCGGATGCCGCGGTCGCTGGCGGGTCAGGACGGCACTGGGCCTTTCAGCCGCTGCTGGTGCCTCAGCTTAACGGAATTGACCGGTTATTGGCGGCTCAACAAAAGGCGCGCGGATTGCGGCCGGCGCCGCCCGCGGACCGGTTGACGCTGTTGCGTCGCGCGGCGTTTGACTTGACGGGACTCCCTCCCAGCGCGGAAGAAGCGCGGGCGTTTCTGGGCGATTCGTCGCCGGGGGCTTTCGCGGCGGCTATAGACCGAATGCTGGCGTCGCCGCGGTATGGCGAGAAGTGGGGCAGGCATTGGCTGGACATAGCGCGGTATGCCGATTCGACGGGAGCCGATGAAGACTACCGCTATCCCTATGCGTGGCGCTATCGGGACTACGTGATTGACGCATTCAACCGGGACATCCCTTATCCCCAATTTGTCCGGGAACAGATCGCAGGGGACTTGTTGCCACCGCCGCCAGGGCAGGAAGTGAACACGGCGGGCATCATTGCCACTGGCTTTCTGGCGCTGGGGCCGAAATTGGTGGCGGAACAGGACAAAGTGAAAATGTTCTACGACGCCGTCGATGAACAGATTGATGTGGTGGGCAAAGTGTTTCTGGGGCTGACGATTTCGTGTGCGCGGTGCCATGACCACAAGTTCGATCCGATCACGATCAAGGACTACTATTCGCTGGCTTCGATCTTTGCGAGCACGCGGCAATTTGAGCAGATTGAGGGGACGGTATCAAAGCTGTTCTTCGCGCCTTTGTCGGGCAAGGCGGAAACGGAGCGGTGGGTGGCGCATCAAAAGCGCCTCGCGGACAAGCAGAAAGAAATTGACGCCGCCGTGGCGACGCAGGCGCGGCTTTACCGGGACCAATTGGCACCGCGGATCGCGGTGTACATGGCGGCGGCGCGGCGCGTATACGAAGGGGGCGCGGCGGACCCCGAATTGGACGCGGCGGTGTTGGCGCGATGGGTGGCCTATTTGAAGCCAACCAGGGAACGGCGGCCGCATTTAGAAGCCTGGTACCGAACCGGATCGGAGGCGGACTATCAGGCGAATTACCTGGCTGAAGTAGTCAAGCGGGAGAATGCGAAGGGAGAAAAATTTCCGGCGGGGGCGAACCGGTTTTTCACGGAGATCGTAGCGGCGAAAGGGCCGCTGGGGCTGCCGGAAAAAGACCCGGAGAAATTGTACACGGGCGCGGCGCGGGAGAAGATCGCGGCGCTGCGAGCGGAATTGAAGGCGATTCAGGATGCCGCTCCGAAAGAGCCGCCGTTTGCCTGTGGCGTGGCGGAGGATAAGAGCGTGGAACAGCATGTGTTTCTGCGGGGCAATCCGGAGTCGCGCGGCGTCGCCGTGCCCAAGCAATTTCCGGTGGTTCTGGCCGGGAATGAACAGACGCCCGTGCGATCCGGAAGCGGGCGGCGGGAGTTGGCCGAATGGCTGGCGGACCCGGCGAATCCGCTCACCGCGCGAGTGATCGTCAATCGAATCTGGCAGGGACATTTTGGGCAGGGACTGGTGCGGACGGCGAACAATTTCGGCGTCGCCGGCGAGCGGCCGACGCACCCGGAATTGTTGGATTGGCTGGCGGCGGAGTTTTTGGCGCGCGGCTCTTCGATAAAAGCGATGCACCGGCTGATTATGCTTTCAAGCGCGTATCAAATGAGCGGAGAAGCGAGCGAGGCGCATTTGGAGAGCGACCCCGATAACCGGCTGGTAACGCGTTTCGCGATGCGGCGAAAGACGGTGGAGGAGATCCGCGATTCGCTGCTGTTGTTGGACGGGAGCCTGGACCTGACGATGGGCGGCGCGCTGGCCACGGGCACGGGAACCGACAACGAATTCAGCGATGGCCGCAAGTCCATGCATCCGGACGATTCGCGGCGGCGGACGGTTTATTTGCCGTTGCGGCGGTCGAATTTGTCGACGCTGTTTACGCTTTTCGACTTTGGCGATGCGACTACGAGCACGGAAATCCGCGAGCAAACGAATGTCGCGCCGCAGGCTTTGTATATGATGAATAGCAAGTTCGTGGCGGAGCGCTCG
>CAMDKT010000642.1 GCA_945900935.1 Candidatus Sulfopaludibacter sp. SbA3
CCCGGAATTCCCCCATCCGAAATGGTCGTGATGATCGCTCTCCGAAATTCACTCCCCGATTTTCTCATCGCATCAGGTCCAGGCGAATTGTTCAGAAAATTCATCCGCGACCGGCTCGATCTAACCAGGGCTGAGGGGTTCCGCTTGGCTGCTTAACCAAAAACTAGGTAGTCTTGAGGACAATAATGTAGCCGTCGAAATGCCCCAGCCAACCTTCATCGCCCACTACCGCATCACTTCCAAACTCGGCGAAGGAGGAATGGGCGAGATGCCATTACGGCTTCCCTCACATCCGCCGGAAAGCCAGCCACTGTTGCCGCCAAAATCCTTCCCCGTAATCTCGCCCCGTTAACTGATCCTCTATCCCGGTCGGCAAATATTCGTGCTTGAAGTTCGCCGTCCCAAACAGAACATCCCAAAGCGGCAACACCGCCGCGAAATTGCAGCCTTTCGCAGGCCCCGTATGGCCAACACTGATCGCGTGATGCAGCCGATGAAACAGGGGGCTCACCACCATCCGGTCTCCAATCCGGCCAAACGATAACTTCACATTTGCGTGGGAAAAGCTTTCAATTGCGGCAGTTACCAGCGTTACCGTCAGAAACGCCGCCGGTGGCGCGCCCACTGCCAATCCCACCGCCGCCCGCCAAATCGCCGCGATCAATTGGCCCAATAGATGCTCCCGCTCATCGGTCCAAAATGTCATCTGCCGTTGCGAATGGTGTACCGAATGCAGCGCCCACCAGACTTGAAAACGATGCTCGAAGCGATGCCGCCAGTAGTCGGCAAAGTCGAGGACGACCAGATAAAAGAGCAGATTGTCGAAGCTCGGCGGTATGATTCCAGCCAGCCGTATCTGTGCGTTGATCGAATCGAATGCCGGCGTCAGCAGGACAAAGAACAGGATCGGCAGCACTCCCAAACGTGCCAGCAGCGTATAAACGACATCGACCCGGGTGGCCTTCCGGTCCGCCCACCGCTCCACCGGCAGCCAGAGTTCCAGCGGTCGTATCAGCGCCCAAAGCAGGAGCACTTCAATCCCGCCTAACAAAAAAAGATGCGTCCAGTCGTAAGCCAATTCGTCATAGCTCATCCATTCCATTCGATAAAAAAATGGTTGAACTATTTGCTCGAACGTCCACTGGTGCCAGGCGTTAAACCACTCCGTGATCACTGCCGGCGCCCCCGTTCCGGAATCGTCGCGAAACAGAATCCCCTGGCTTTCAACTGCGTTAGCAGCGGATCGAGCATCGGCCAAAACGGATCCTTCCGCGACCAGATGCCCAAATGCATCAGCAGGATATCGCCGTCCTTCAAATCGCGAACCGCGCTCCGCAACAGGATTTGATTCGGGTACTTTTCCGATGACAGTTCGTCGCCCAAAAAGCCAGCCGGGGACCAGCCGACATGCTCCAAAAAGCCGCAAGATCTGGCGCTTTTGAGTACGAAGGGCGTCGTTTTGCCCCCCGGAGCGCGCCATATCTTGTCGTATCCGCGTCCAGCGATCGTCTGAAACACCTGTTCTGATTGCCTTAATTCGCGACAAACCCCCGCCCGGTCCAACGTCTCCCGTTTGCCGTCCTTGCTCACATAACTGACTTTTCCTCCCGGCAAATCCCTCCGGAAATACCAGTGCCGATACGTATGGCTGCCAAAGGCGTGGCCATCGGCGGCCAGCGATTTCCAAAACGGCGCCCAAGAAGCGTCCATTGACATATCACCACGTGTTGTCTTTTCGTTAGCGACAAAAAACGTAGCTTTCACTTTATGTTTTCGAAGGACGGCGGCTATCTCCTCCGCAGGGCCCATGGACCCGGTGTCGAGCGTTAAATAGAGCGTCTTTTCACACGCCGCGGCGAGCAGCGCACTAGCGGCGAGGCGCGTGAGATACGAGATAAATCCCATGGGGTGAACGTCCTACGGGGATTTGCTTAACGATTTGTTTCGTTTGCAAATCGAGAATCGAGACTTTGCGGGCCCATCGCGACGTCATCCAAAGATATCGCTGATCGGCAGTCAGGTCCATACAGTCCGGTCCGCCGGGAGCCGGATAAGAATCAACAACTTGCAACGTTTCCATGTTGATTTTTGAGATGGTGTTTTCCGCCCGGTTGGACACGAAAACATGCTTGCCGTCTCCGAGCCGAACGAAGTTGTGAGCGCCTTTTCCGGTGACGATTTTCGAATGTTTCTTTTGCGCCTTCCAATCAATCACTTCCACGTAATTATCTCCTAAGATACCGATTAATAAGTACTTAGCGTCCGGCGTCATCAGAATCCCGGCGGGCTGTTTGCCAATGGCCAGCTTCCAGATAACCGTCTGTGTGTCCAAGTCGATTGCGGCCAACTGGTTCGTGTCTTGCAGGGTGACGAAGACGGTCTTGGAATCGGGCGAAAAGGCCATGTGCGAAGGGGCCTTTGGAAGCGGAATCCGTTTGACGATCTGAAATGTGCCGGGCTTATAGATATCGACCCGGTCCAAGCGCAGAGAAACGGAGACAAACCATTTATTATCAGGAGAGTAGGCGATTTGGTAGGGGTCGGAAATGTCCTTGACGCGGTTCTTCACTTCGCCGGTCGTCCGGTCCAGAAACACGAGCTCGTTGGAAGCGGCGTTGGCGACGATAACGAATTTGTCGTCCGGCGTGGCCATCAGATGATGGGGCTCTTTGCCGATATGGAAACGCTTGGTTTCGCGGAAGGAGGCGGTATCGATAAGGGAGAGAGTTTCGTCGCCGGAATTGAGGACAATGGCCAAATTAGGAGCGGCGAGAGCGGCGGCTGCGAGGAGGGGTCCGAAACAGAGGTAACGCATATTGTTTTGGAGCGCGGGGCTCTCCTCAACGTAGCAGAAAGCGCGGTCAGGGAGTAGCGGCTCAGGAATGTATTAGAATAATGAAATGCCGCCTTGGGTCTGCAGGGTGAGTCGCCTGGTAATGGGTGTGGTGTTGACCGCCGGTACCGTCGGTGTGATGAACGCGCAGACGTGCGAGGCGGACAGCCGCTGCTTGGCAGTGCGGAACTTCTTTTTGCGGTACGAGAGTCCGGTGGAGAAATTTGCGCAGATCTTTGTGCGGGTCGCCGATGAACACCGATTAGACTGGCGGCTCTTACCGGCGATATCCATGGTGGAGACGAGCGGCGGCAAGCACGGAAGGCCCAACAATGTTTTCGGGTGGAATTCCGGTAAGGCGCAGTTTGCCTCGGTGGAAGCCGGGATTTTGCATGTGGGGAGCCGGTTTGGGAAGTCGCGGATTTACGCAGGGCGAACGGCGATGGGAATACTGCAGAACTACAACCCGTCGCGGAAGGCGTATCCTCCGAAAGTGACGCGGTTCATGTTGGAGATGTCCTCAGTCGCGGTCGAGTAGGGGCGGAATAGCGGCGTGACGCCCAGCCCGTATTGAAGCTACGCTAAGAAGATGTTTTCGATTCGGTTACTAAGAGCCGACGATGCGACCGCGTTTTGGATATTGCGCCAGGAGGCCTTGGGGAGCGTTCCGGAGGCGTTTGGGGAGTCGGTCGAGGAGCGTTACCGAGCCGCGACCGTGAGGGAGCGGAAGCCCAGGCATATTTGGGGAATGCAGAGCGTTTTTAGCTCGGCGGCGCGGCGGGCGGAAGCCGGGTGCGGGAGATCGCCGAACGCCGCGGCGGTGAGCTAAAAACGGATTGGACTGAACCGCCACCATGCACTACGAGCTATGGGTTTTCGATGGCCGGCCTCCTGG
>CAMDKT010000643.1 GCA_945900935.1 Candidatus Sulfopaludibacter sp. SbA3
TGGTCATGCGGCGCACCGCGTCTTCCAGCGTCAACACCTTCCGCTCCCGGACATAACGCCCCAGCACGCGCGCAAACGTCCCGTAATTGCGCGGGTGCGGCACATCCTCGCCGAACACCGGGATGCCGCCGTCGGAGGCGATCATGGTCCCCGGATAGCGCATGATCCGCTCGACATCTTCTTCTGAAATCGCGTGATAGATGCAGGAGCAGCCGCCCAGTTCCTGGAGCCGGACGACGTGCTCGGCCGCCTTCTCAAAATCGTCCGAGCCGGTGAGATCGCGCAGACTTTTCCCGGATAAAGTACGATCACCGGCGCAACTGGCGAAAACAACGTTTTTCAAATTCCCGGAGCCCCGGTCTTCCTTCAGATTCCGAATGATGTCGAGCTTCATCCGGGCCCGTGACTCCGGCGAACCGGCGCGTTCCCGAAACGACTTTTGCCCGCTTTCCAACGCCCATTTCGGCACCAGCGCCGCCAGGCCGGTGGACGAAGCGGTGTACGGATACTGGTCGATAGATACATCGACGCCTCGGCGCCGGGCCTCCTCGACCAATTGCAGAGTCTCCGCCGACTTGCCCCAATTTTTGCCGCTCATCACTTTGTGATGCGTGATCTGCGCCGGAATATGCCCCTCCTCGCCGATGCGAATCAGCTCGCGAACCGAGTCGCCAATCTTCGCCGCCTCGTCCCGCATGTGCGAGGTGTAGATGCCGCCCATCTCGCCCGCCACTTTGGCCAGTTCAATCACTTCCTCGGTCGGCGTGAAAGTGCCGGGCAGATAGAAAAGCCCGGTCGACAAACCAAAGGCACCTTCGCGCATGGCTTGCCGGACCATCCCTCGCATTTTTTCAATTTCTTCCGGCGTGGCTTTGCGGTCCTGCAGCCCGACGACCCGCTCCCGCACAGTCCCCTGCCCCACCATCAGCCCAAAGTTTGTGGTGGCCGGCACTTTGGAAAACCGCGAGAGGTACTCGCCGATGGGAAGCGGCGACCCGCCGTCAGGACCCTCAATTATGGTCGTTACGCCTTGTCGGATTTGGTTCTCCGCGCTGGGGACTTCGAAGACCCCTCGTCGGCCGTGGCTGTGGGTATCGATGAACCCAGGCGTGACTGTTTTGCCACGGGCATCCAAGCGTTGACGCGCCGTCGCCTCTCGGCTGGGGCCGACATAGGCGATCGTGTCCCCCTTGATGCCGACATCGCCGATGAACCAGGGATTACCGGCACCGTCCAGAATCCGGCCTCCCGAAATCCATATGTCATATTCGGGATTCTGCGCCGCCAGCGGAGAAAGCGGCAGCAACAACCAGGGGAGTATCCGCAATAGCCCGTTCATTGTGCTATTGTAGCGCCGAAGGCCCGAAACGCTACGCCACTGTGTCCGAAGCGGACTTCTCGCGCTTGGCGGTAACCGTGCGCGGCGACGAGGTCAACATGCTGAGAAACAAGCTCAAGATGATAAAAATGGCAATGAGTCCACCAACGGGCATAGGAACCTCCGCGAATATCGGAGCAATCGGACTGCCAATCGGTCGAGGCCTCGAATGATGCCCGGCTATTCCTGCGAATCGGTGCTGGGGATGGAAGGGGGACTGGACGTCAAGAACGTCAGGAAAAGACTAAGGATATAAAGTCCCGCCACGACTGCGGTAGCGGTCAGCCCAGTATCTGGAAATGTCATTAGCAGGCTCATCGTCCAATCCCTTCACTGTATTAACGCGCCAAGCGGGGAAATGGATGGTCAATATTTCGGAAAAACATTTCGGGACGCGATTCAGGCTCAAAACATGCTACGTTGCAGAAGATGAGAATTGAATTGGCGTTTGGAAAAACAGGTCTCGAAGCGGAGTTGCCGGATGGACTGCATTATCAGTTTTTAGAGGCGCGCTCGGCGGTAGCGCTGCATGACTCCATGGCGGCGCTGGAAGCTGCGATGGACGCACCGATCGGCGTCGCGCCCCTGGCCGAATTGGCGCGCGGCAAGAAAACGGCGGCCATATCGGTATGCGACATCACGCGGCCCGCGCCCAACCGGCTGGTACTGCCGCCGCTGCTGGCCCGATTGAAGCAGGGCGGGATTACCCGCGAGAATGTCACCGTGCTGATCGCCACCGGGCTCCATCGGCCGGCGACCGAGGACGAGATCGGCGAGATCATCGGTCCGGACTTGTACGGGAAAATCCGTGTGGTGAACCACCATGCCAAGGTCCTCAGCGAACACCGCTACCTGGGCGATACCTCGACCGGCACGCCCGTGCATATCGATGAGCGCTTCATGGCGGCCGATCTGCACATCACCCTCGGGTTCATTGAGCCACATTTGATGCTGGGCTTTTCCGGCGGCCGGAAACTGGTTGCCCCTGGCCTGGCGGCGCAGGAAACAATCAAAGTTCTGCACAGTCCCAAGTTCATGCGGGACCAGCGAGCTGTGGAAGGATCGGTGGCCGACAATCCGCTGCATCGCGAACTGCTTGAAATTTCGCGTATGGCGCGGCACGATTTTTTGGTGGACGTATCGCTCACTCGCGATCGTAAGATTGCCCGTGTATTCGCCGGGCATCCCGAACAAGCCCACCGGCAAGGGATGGAATTTGTCGGCAAGGTGATGTTGGAACGCATGGACGAAGCGGTTGACGCGGTGATCACCACCTCGGCCGGTTATCCGCTCGATCTGACGTTTTATCAGACGGTGAAGGGCATCACCGCCGCCAGCCACATTGTGAAGCCGGGCGGACGGATTTTGGTCGTTTCGGCCTGTACGGAAGGGGCCGGCGCGCCGGAATTTTGCGAGATGCTGGAACGGTTCCCAACGCCGCAAGCGTTCCTGGACCACGTGGCGGAAAACCCGGTGGTGGTGGACCAGTGGCAGTTGGAAAAGCTGGCATTGGTTTGCCTGGATAAGGAGCTGTTCTTCTATGTGCCCGGGCTGGAGGCGCGCTACGTCGGCAAGCTGTGGGGACGGGCATTCGCCGATGTAAATGACGCGGTGGCGGCGACGCTGCGCGGGTTGGGAGCCGAAGCGCGCATTGCCGTCATTCCTGAGGGTCCTTACGTTTTGGCGAGAGTGGAGGCGGGGATTCTGGCCTGAGGCCAGCCGTCGCGATCCTCGCCGGGCACTGCGTTGCCGGCTTGCTCACGAGTTTCGTATTTGTTCCGGTACATCCGCTGGTCGGCGACGGAGAGCAGTTGCTCAGAATCAGGCCCGTCTTCGGGAAAACGGGCCGCGCCGACAGCGCAGGAGAGAATGTTCTGGCCGGTGATCATGCGGCCGGCGTCGGCGGCCAGTTGAGACAGTTGCGCCGCGCGTATGTGGAAATTACCCGCCTCCGCGCCCGGCATTACGATTACGAACTCATCGCCGCCCATGCGGGCCACAAAGTCAGTGAGATGGACCAGTCCGATCAAGACAAAAAGAAAGTTGATCGAGAGTGTCCCCCGATACGTGGACATGCTGACGCGAAGCCCAGCCGCCAACGCCGACATGACGAAATAGGTTAGGAACTGCGTTGGATCGGAGGTATCAAAAGGGGTTCTTCGCTGTTTCATGTGGGTAGGAGAGCCGGCTTAAGTTCGCCAGCGCCGAAGTAGCTGGTAGTGGCAAGAGCATTCGGCCTGCAAGACCGGCCGTGGAAATGGCGGGCCGTGGAAAGCGAGGAAAACCAAGCGCAGGTTTTCGCTCTCTTCCCACCGCCCTTGGAAATCGCAAAAAGGCGCGATTTCCA
>CAMDKT010000644.1 GCA_945900935.1 Candidatus Sulfopaludibacter sp. SbA3
CCTCGCGCCCGATGTCCATCCGGGCCAGATCTCCGTCCAATTGGCTCAACTGGTCATTGCGGCTCTTATACTTCATCGCCGCGTAGTTAATGGTGAAGATGCCCACGAATTGCTCGGGGTATTCGGCGATGGTGATCATCGACTCCGGCGTGTCGAACTCCGTCTTCTGAATCTTGTTCGCCGATCCCGTCACGGCAAGTGGAAAGGAGGCGTTCATCAAGAGGTGAATACCATCGAAGGCATGGGCGCCCTGGTCGGCGGCGATGCCTCCGGCATAGTCGGAAAAGTACCTCCAGTGACGGAAACGCGCCGCATCGGGGGCGACGCGGTGCTTCACCGGCCCTTGCCATTGTTCCCAATCCAAAGGTCCTTCCAGCTTGGCCGAAGGCGGCTGACCTACGTAATTGTTCAACCACCAGGAGCGCACCATTCGCACGTTCCCCAGCGTGCCGGCGGCAACGATCTTGCGCCCCTCCAGATAAAGGTCGTAGCTGCGGCGCTGCATTCCCACTTGGACTATGTTCTTCGACGCCTTCTCGGCCCGCACCAGCTCAGTGCCCTGTTCGGGAGTTTGACAAAGCGGTTTTTCGACATAGATGTCCTTGCCCGCGGCGAGGGCGTCCAGCACCATGCGATGGTGCCAGTGTTCGGGAGTAGCGATCAGGACTGCCTGGATGCTCTTGTCGTCCAGAATCTGCTTGTAGTTGCGTATCGCCTTCGGGCTCGATCCCTGGGCTTTGGTCGCGACCGAAAGAGCCCGTTCAAGGTTTGGTTCGTAGACATCGCAAACGCTTGCCACCCGCACAGCCGGATCCTTTTGGAACGCACCCATGACATACGTTCCGCGCCCTCCGCTTCCGATCACGCCAAGAGTGACCTGTTTGGAAGGCACCACTTGAGCCGCCAGCATTGAGCCGCCGGCAAGAAAGAAATATCGACGAGTCGAGTCCATGATTAAGTGTCCCGCCCTCTCCCAGTTTAGAACCGGAAGCGAAGCGCCAGTTGTACCTGACGGCCCGATTCGCGGGTGCTCGAGACTACTCCGAATTGCGGCGTTCCTATCTGAAACCCCGGGTAGCCGAACGTGGTCTGATTCATCATGTTAAAGAACTCTCCCCGAAGCTCGAAGCCAGTGCTTTCGCGAATTGGAAACTGCTTGTGGGCGGAAAAATTAAGCGTGGTCAGACCGTCCGAACGGAGGATATTCCGTCCGGCGTTCCCGAATGTAAACGCTGGTGCGGAGGCGAAGGCGGCCCGGTTGAACCACTGTTGAGGAGTTCGCTCGCTGATCGCGTTGGGATCGCCGACCAGGTTCGGGAACTGGGTGATACGTCCCGGGACCGCGCCGACGTTGGCGATATCGGCGTTCGTCCGGGCGCTGTAGGGCAGCCCAGCGTCGATGCTGAAGATGCCGCTCAGGGCCCAGCCGGTGATCAAGGCGTTGGCGGCCTTGCTGGCGGTCTTTCCGGGAACGAGCCAGTAGTAGCTCACCACCAGGCGATGAGGAACGTCCCACCCCGCCAACCCTCGGTACTGGCCGACATTGGCGCGGGTGGGAAGAGCACTGCCCCCGCTAATCACTTCTGACAACTCATCCACGTAATTGATGGCTTTTGACCACGTATAATTGACGGAAAACAAGAGACCCTTGGCGAACTGTTTGTCGAGGCTAAGACTCAATCCGTCGTAGTAGGCGCGATAGCTGTTGTATCCATTGTTGACATATGCCGGGAACTGGCGGATCGGTCGTCGATCGGCGGGGTTGCCTGGACCCGCCGTTGGAGCTACGTTGTCAATCAGTTGCGCCGCGATCTTCACGCCGTGGGAGCCAAAGTAATTCGCCTCAAATTTCAGTGACGTTGTTAACTGACGCTGCAGCGAAAAAGACCACTCGTGGACATACGGCGTCCGGGATGTCGCATTCCATGCGTTCAGGCACTGTTGGCAACCGAGGGGAGTGCGCGATCCCTGGGCTTGCGTGGGAAAGGGATTCTGAAGGAAGGCGTTGGGAGTATCCGCGTTGAGATTTGAAACACTTTGCGGAAATGCGAAAGGCCAGTTGCCGCGGTTGCCTTGTTGCGTCTGCGCGTAATTGATTCCAAAAGTGTCAAAGAAAACGCCGTAACCGGCGCGAATTACTGTTTTGGGATTGAGCTGATAGGCAAGGCCGAAGCGAGGCTGGAAGTTATTGGTGTCCGGGTCAATGACGCCGCGGCGTATGTTGGCGGGTTCGTTAGTGATGGGGTTGGTAATGTCCCAAACGTATTGGCCCGTTTCGAAGATCAATGTCCCACTGCCATGCCGGCTGATCATGGGTTGGGCGTAATCCCAACGCAATCCCGCATTGAGAGTCAGGCGGCTGGTGAGGCGCCAGTTATCCTGCATGTACGCCGAGTAGGCCGTGCCATACATATCGCCTTCGGTGTTGCCCAAAACGCGGCTGGCGCTTTCCGGAGTACCGAGCAAAAAACTGGCCAGCGCGTCGCCGGTTCCGGAGGCGAAGTTCGATGTCGTTAATGTAGTGAACTGGACGGTGGTGCCGGAGAGATTGTTGGTCTTGAAGCTCGTCCGCATCACGCTCCCGCCGAACTGAAAACTATGGTTGCCTTGGGTCTTGGCGGCGTCGAAGATGCCGGAAGTCTGGAGTTGCGGCCCATAGTAGGCCAGCCCCTGGGAAAGACCGCGGTACCCGGCGATGCTGACCGGAATTACGACTTCGCGGCCGGCAAATCCCGGAAAGGCCTCGAGGGTGCCCGCGCGCCGCGCCACGGTGAGGTCGCCGCCAGTAAAGTCCTGCCACATGATACGAGTGAGGCCGAATCGGCCGGTCAGCAGGAATGTGGGGCTGAACAGGTGCGTATTGCTCACCGCTATATTCGTGATGCGCTGCGTGGTCTCAGAGGGAGTTTCGGGAATCGCTGCTGAGGCCGAGCTGTTACGGGCGTCCGTGTAACGGGCAAAAAAGTTGTCGCTTTTCCCGAACTGGTGATCCACGCGGGCGTTCCATTGATCTCCCTCATTGCGGGACGACCCCTGGTTGAAGTAGTTGTTGCCTGGAATGACGCCGGGGGCCAGATTGGCGCGAGGATTCAGATCCATGGCATAGACGAGCGCGGCAGTGTTCAGCAAGTTAGCCGGAATCTGATTGCTGGGAAACGGCTGGCGCACGGCACGGCCGTCGGCGCCTGTTACGGTCGTGTAGGGATTGAAAACCGGATTGGAGCCGGAGAAATTGCCCCGTAACTGGGCGTCGCTCGGCACCAGGGCGATAGCGTTGGCGGAGCGCCGGATTCTTATACCCTCGTAATAGCCGAAAACGTACCAATGCCTCTCGCGGCGCACAAGCTTGGGAATTATCACCGGGCCACCGGCGGCGGCGCCAAACTGATTCCAGCGAAACGCCCCGAGTTGGGGCACGAAGAACGGGCGCGCGTCGAGGACGTTGTTCCGGAAGTACTCCCACAGATTGCCGTGAAGCGCGTTGGATCCACTGCGGGTCACAAGGTTGATATTGGCCCCCGAGGCGTGGCCATTGGCGCCTGAGCTGAGTGCCATCTCCATCTTCATTTCGGCCAGCGCTTCCGGCGGAGGCATGAGCGGTACGCGATTGAAGAGAGGCTCATTGTTGGCGACGCCGTCCAGTGTGTAGTTGTTGTTCCGCCAGCGCTGGCCGTTGATTGACGGATTGACGCCGGTGTCGCCCACGCTCATCGGGCCGCC
>CAMDKT010000645.1 GCA_945900935.1 Candidatus Sulfopaludibacter sp. SbA3
CCCCAAAAACATTCAATTCGAAATCACCGATCCCGGTACCAAATCCATCAACGAAAAAGCCATCCGCAAACAGATCACCATCTTTTTCGGACCCAACAAAACCGGCCCGAAAGTTGACGTCCTCCTCTACACCCCGGCCAACGCCGCCAAGCCCGTCCCCATCCTCCTGAACGCCTCGTTCTCCGCCAATTCCAACGCCGTCGACGACCCCGGCATCAAGCCCGGCGAAGTCTGGAACCGCGAAAAACAGCGCGTCCCAGCCTCGCAAGGCCGCGCCTTCGGCCGCGTGAAAGTCGAGCCCTTCCTCGACGCCGGCTTCGGCTTCGCCACCGTCTACTACGGCGACTTCGATCCCGACTTCAACGGCGGCCTCCCCCTCGGCCTCCGTTCTCTTTTCCCCGCTCCAAAGCCGGCCGAGTGGGGCACCATCTCCGCCTGGGCCTGGGGCCTCAGCCGCGTCCTGGACTACCTCGAAACCGATAAAAACGTAGATGCCAAACAAGTAGCGCTAACCGGTGTCTCCCGCCTCGGCAAAACCGTCCTGTGGACCGGTGCCCACGACGCCCGCTTCGCCATGATCATCGCCAGTTGCTCCGGCGAAGGCGGCGCCGCGCTCTCCCGCCGCAACTACGGCGAAACCATCGCCCACCTCACCGCCCCCACCCGCTATCCCTATCAATTCGCCGAAAACTACAGCAAATACGCCAACAACCCCAACGATTCCCCTATCGACGCCCACATGCTCATCGCCCTCATCGCCCCGCGTCCCCTGCTCCTCCAGACCGGCACCACCGACAAATGGTCCGACCCAAAAGGCGAATATCTCGCCGCGCTAGCCGCCGCGCCAGTCTATAAACTGCTCGGAAAATCAACCCCCGAAAACCTGGAAGTCCCCTCCGCCGGCCAATCCGTCATGACCACCCTCGGCTACCACATGCACCAGGGCGGCCACGGAATGATCCCCGCCGATTGGGACGTCTTTCTCCAATATATGAGGACACATTTCAAATCATGACACGCCGCAACTTACTCTTGAGCCTCGCCCCGAATAACCGCATTACCATCGCCCTCATGGGCGTTCGCGGCCGTGGCCGGAATCTCACCGAAGCCTTCGCCGCCATGAACGACGTCGACATCGCCTACGTCTGCGATGTAGATTCCACCGTCGTCGAACCCGCCCTTAAAATTATCGAAAAAACCGGCCGCAATCGCCCGCCCGTCGTCGCCGATATCCGCCGCTGCCTCGACGATAAATCCGTCGACGCCATCGTCATGGGAACCCCCATCCACTGGCACGCCCCCGGGACAATTCTCGCCTGCCAGGCCGGCAAAGACGTCTACGTCGAAAAGCCCGTCTCCCACAACATCCGCGAAGGCCGCCTCATGGTCAACGCCGCCCGCCGCTACAATCGCATCGTCCAGGCCGGCACACAACTCCCCAGCCTCCCCGTCACCGAACGCTTCCACAACTACGTCCAGGAAGGCAAACTCGGCCGCGTCCTCATGGCCAAGGTCTGGAACGTTCAACTCCGCCGCAACATCGGCCGCAAGAGCGACGAACCCATCCCCGCCGGCCTCGATTACGACATCTGGACCGGCCCGCTCCCGCAACTCCCCTTCAATCGAAATCGCTTCCACTCGACAGTCAATTGGCACTGGCACTACGGTGCCGGCGACATCGGCAACGACGGCGTTCACGAACTCGACATCGCCCGCCGCGCCCTCAATGTGGGCCTTCCCAAAACCGTCTCCGGCATGGGCAAAAAACTCTACTTTGACGACGACCAGCAGACGCCCGACACCATGAACATCACCTACGATTACGGCGACAAAATAATCCAATACGAACAGCGCCTCTGGAACCCCTACGGCCTCGAAGCCTGTGACAACGGCGTCGCCGTCTACGGCGATAAAGCCGTCGCTCAGTTCGGCCATTTCCGCGGCAAGGACTGGTCCTTCCGCGTCTACGACGACAAGCACAACCTCGTCCACGAAGACCAACACGACGGAACTTCCATCGACGCCCCCCACGCCCGCAACTTCCTCGATTGCGTCAAATCCCGCAAAGCGCCGAAAGTCGAAATCGAAGAGGGCCACCTGTCAACGGCATTAGCCCACCTCGGCAACATCGTCGCCCGCACCGGCCGCGCCATTCTCCTCAACGGCGAGTCCATCGAGGCCGACCCCCAAGCCAACGCCCTCGTCCAACGCCAATACCGCAAACACTGGTCCACGCCGAAAGGATAATCATGACTCGCCGCTCACTCCTATTCAGCCTCGCCGCCCCAGCCCAAGCCGAAGTGGCTCTAATCACCCACGCCGACGGCCCCCACTTGAGCGCCTACATCGAAGGCCTCGCCAAAACGCCCGAAGTCGCCAAAGTCTATCTCGCCAACGCCGCCACCGAACAGCAAGTCCGCAAAGGCCTCGGCGACAAACTCATCGCTGTTTACAAAAGCCCCGGCGAATTATTCAAAAAACACAAGCCCCATCTGGCCATCATCCCCATGGAGGCCAAACTCGCCCCGCCCGCCATTGACGCCGCCCTCAACGCCGGCTGCAACGTCATGGCTGAAAAACCCGCCTGCGTCCGGCCCGAAGATTTCGCCCCCCTCGTCGAAAAAGCCAACGCCAAAAACCTGCAATTAGCCCTCGCCCTCTGCAACCGCGTCGACCCCATCATGCGCCAGGCCCGCGAACTCATCCAAACAGGCGCCATCGGCAAAATCTACGGCATGGAAATGCACACCATCGCCGACCAGACCCGCCTCAAGAACCCCGCCTACCACCAATCCTGGACCGCCCAAAAATCACGCTCCGGCGGCGGCCATCTCCTCTGGCTCGGCATCCACTGGCTCGATCTCGCCGCCTATATCTCCGGCTCCAAAATCACCCAAATCGCCGGCTTCGCGGGCAACGTAGGCGGCCAACCCATCGACACCGAGGACGCCGCCGCCGTCGCCCTCAAATTCGCCAACGGCACCTTCGGCACGCTAACCTCCGGCTACTACATCGACAAAGGCAAGCATCTCTTCTTCAAGTTCTGGGGTGCCAACGGCTGGCTCGAAATCCACCATGACCGTCCCGAGAATCCGCTCGAATGGCAGACCCACGGCCAGCCGGTGCAACGCATGAAACCCACCCAGCAAGGCGGCTACACCCCCTGGGTCCAACACATCGTCAGAGCGGCCATCCATCTGGAAAAACCGGTGCTATCCGCCAACGAAAGCCTCCACGCGCTTAAGACCGTCTTCGCCGGCTACAAAGCCGCCGAAACCGGGCGTACGCAAACGGTGTAGAGGGTGCGAGTTCCGATCAATTCGTACCGGGTTGTTACAATAGGGGGCTAGCGAGATCCCAACAGATTCAATGATCCAGAAAATCACAGTCCAATCATTCAAGTCGCTTAAATCCGTCGAATTGGAATTGGGTGTCGTCAACGTCTTCGTGGGCGCCAATGGGTCCGGCAAGAGCAATCTCCTTGAGGCGATTGGTGTAATTTCAGCCGCGGCCGACGGCAAGGTGAATGATCAAACATTGCTGCAGCGTGGAGTCCGGCCCGGCGTTCCACAACTCTACAAGTCGGCCTTTACTACCGACGGCAATAGACAAGCGAGTCACATCTCTTTCACTGCTTCGTCAGTTGACGCAAAATACAGCGTCTCGTTGAATAACCCGCTTCGCGATCCGAGCCCCGCCTGGAAGTTCAAACACGAAC
>CAMDKT010000646.1 GCA_945900935.1 Candidatus Sulfopaludibacter sp. SbA3
CGGCGGCTTGATCCCGAACGCCGACATGGGGACTCGCGTCTCGCCTTCGTAGCCATTTCCGATTCGTTTCACGGACAATGTCACCGGCTTTGCAATTCCGCGCACGGTGAGATTTCCGTTGACTTGAAATGCGCCCGCGACATCGCCGCTAACTCCTGTCGAAACAAATCGAATCTGAGGAAACCTGGCGACATCCAGCACATCCTTCCCCAGCGCCTCTTTCCGCACGTCTTCCTTTTTTCCATCGTCAATCCAATCGTCGAGCACTTTCATCGACCCGGCCTCGACAACGAATTCCACGCGCGCCGGCGAGACCGCGAACGTCCCGTCAAATTTCTCCCACGCCAGCACGTGTTTCTTCCCGCTCAGCAGGCCGGTTTTCTCGACGATCACTTCTACCTTGGCTATTCCGGGCCGAATGGATTGCGCCCAAATCGCCGCCGTCAGCAAACACATTAGAAGTTTCATATCATCTATTACAATACTCCCAAGTGCTTCTGTTTTTGGTTCTCATCCTGTTCACGCTCTCCGCCCAGGAGTGCCGCATCACCGCGTTGACCCCGGCGCAACCTCCCAACAAGCTCGAAGAGGGCGAGCGCGCCACCGAATCGCAGACGTTTCAGCCAACCGCCTTCGTGCTTTCGGCAGCGAACATTCCCCACTTTTTTGACACCGCCAGCCGCATTCGCCGGCTGGATGCCAATGGCCGGTTGGCGACGCTCGCCGGCAACGGCCTTCGAGGCGACACGGCCACGCCCGGTCCGGCGCGAGAGACTTCGCTGCCGAATGTCACGCAGATCCTCTTCGATGGGCAGGGAACGCTGCACTTTATTGGCGTCGGCCGCGTGTTCCGGATCCGCAATGGCAACGTTGAAGTGGTGGCCGGATCGGGCCGTCCTGGTTTCAACGGCGAGTCCGGCGAAGCTACGGCGATCAATCTCGGCACCATCGTCAAGGCGGCATTTGATTACGCGGGCAACCTGCTGATCATCGACGGCTTCAACCGCGTTCGTTCCGTTGACAGCGACGGTAATCTTCGCACCATCGCCGGATCCACGCGGGTTAGCGTGGCCGCGGGCCGCGTGGGCGATGACGGTCCGGCGACGGGGGCCGCGCTCTCCAGCCCGCGTCAAATTTTCCCGTACAAAGACGGCTCGTATTGGATCAACGATCTCTCCGGCCGCCACATGCGCATCGTCTCCCCCGATGGCATCATCCGCACCATTAACGCGAATTTTGAGCCCACCATCGTCATCCTGCGCTTCCCCGATGGCGCCCCAGCCGCCGCCACCGCTAACCGCGTCTACCCCATTCGCCCTGACGGCAATATTGAAACCGGCGTCGCGCCTTACCCGGCCTTCACTGGAACACCGCTGGCCATCGCTACTGACTCGTCGCTGTTCTTCACCGGGTCGGCCCGTCCTGAACAGCGCAACCCGGTCGTGCGACTCGCCAATCGCGTGCAGTCGCTGGTGGCCGGCGCGCCTGTTGCCGCCACCGTCGACGGCCAAGCCCCGCCGTTCGGCGTGTGGCTCACTCGCACCAGCAGTCTCATCTATTCCACCACTCTCGGCAACAAGTCCGGCATCCTGGAAGCCCGCCCCGGACAGCCGCCGCGATTCCTCATCGGCGGCGGAACCGAGGTCGGCGAAGCCGATGGCAAGGCCGCTACCAGTCTGTCGCTTTTCGGCGTCGTCGCCTTCACAGTGGATAACGACGGGCGCGTGATCGTTGGCGATCTCTTCCGCCGGCGTCTGCTGGTGGTCGATTCCAGCGGCAACGTCAAAGTGCTCCGCGACGCCAACGGCGACCAGATTCCCTACAACCCCATCACCAGCCTTTCCACGCTGCAACGCCTGGCCACCGACCGCGCGGGAAATATATATTGGGCGAACTCCGGCGCCACTCCGGCAGGCGGCGTTTTCACCGCGGAAGTGACGGTTTGGAACCGCGCAAGCGCAGGGACCACGACTTACTCCGTTGTCGGTTTGGCAGGCATAGCGCGCGACGAAAGCGGCGACGCGATTGTGATCGTCGGCAACTCCGCCACGTTCCGCGCGCCGTATCTATTGCAGCCCGCCGGCCGCGGTAATGCCGTTCCGCCGTACGCCAATCTCCCGCTATCCTCGATCACGCGGTGGAAGGAGCAGCCGTACTTCACCACGACGACACGCCTGTTCCGCGGCGAGCCCGGAAAGCTCCAGATGCTGAACGAATTGACGCTTCCCAGCGGCGCCGCCTTCGCGCCCGATTTCGTGCTCCCGTCTCCGGACGCTGTCATCGTCCATGCCACCGACGGCGGTTTCTATCGCATCGATAACATCGACGCCTGCAAATGGCTGCCGCAGCCTACGATATCGGCTGTGGTTAACGCCGCCAGTTTCGACGGCAACGGCACGGTGGCGCCGCGTCAATTGATCACATTCTTTGGCACAGGACTGGGGCCGGCCGAAGGCCAGGGATTCGTGCTTGACGGCGCGTTGCGCGCTACCAGTCAACCCGCGCCGTTTCCCACGCTCACTCTCGGCAATTTTTCGGGGGCTATTCCGAATGCCGCGCTTACTGGAACAAATCTACCGGTGATTTATTCCAACGACACGCAAGTCACGACGCAGAGTCCCAACGCCAATCCGGACTCGAATTCCTATCTGCTCTATTTCGCATGGAATGGCCTTACGCTGATTCAACCGCAGATCGTTCGCACCGTCACTGCCGTGCCTGGGCTGTTCGCCGAAGGCGGGAACGCGGCGGCGTTGAATCAGGACGGAACACGCAATACCGCCGCTACGCCCGCCGCCCCCGGCTCCATCGCGCAGCTTTTTGGAACCGGACTGGGCGCCATTGATGGAAACGTTGCGCTAGGCGATTTCTTCAGCCCGGACGTTCCGGTTCTTACTGCGAATCCGGTGGAAATCCGGATCGGCGACGTGTCCGCTGAAGTCGTCTTTTCCGGCGGCGCGCCGGGCCAGATTGGCGGCGTTTACCAGATCAACGTGCGCATTCCCGCTGGACTGGCGGCCGGTCCGCAGCCAGTGGCGGTCAGCGTTTCCGGCCAGAACGGCCCGCCGGTTCGAATCTTCGTTCGTTAAAAGGAAATCTCCGTGATGAAACTCGCCATCGCAGCCCAACGATCGCGGTGCTTATGCCTTCCCCTTCCTCGCTCCCGGCGGGTACGAAGTGGAGTTTTCGCGTCCCCTATGTCGGTTTCAGCCCCACCGGCCTGGTCTGGCTGGAGACGTCGACGGACTCAAGCTACAACCTGCCTTTTCAAAAGGGAATTCTCACGGGCTGGCAAGTGGCCGCGGTCGCGGTCGCGGTCGCGCGGACCGGCACGCCCATCAGCATCCTCGATACAAGCGGCGCTGCCTTTGTCAGGGCTGGGAATCTATGGGGCGATTCGGGACGCAACATCGACTTTTCCGTGAATAAGAGCTTCGCTTTGGCGGAACGAATGGCGCTGGAATGGCGGTCGGAGTTTTTCAATTTACTCAACATTACGAACTTCACCAATCCCGGTGCCAGCATCACCGCCGTGACGTATGGCGTCATCCGTTCTACCACCGGCAATCCGCGGGTGATCCAATTTGCGTTAAAGTTGACATTCTAGCTCATGCCATCGCTGCTGAAGTCCCTCTACCTCCAGGTCCTGATCGCCATCTCGCTCGGCATCGCCTTTGGCGCTGTCGCCCCGGAATCCGCCGCC
>CAMDKT010000647.1 GCA_945900935.1 Candidatus Sulfopaludibacter sp. SbA3
AGTACACAGCGAGGCCTAGCGCCATCCAAATGAACAGCCGCAGCCAGTTTTCCATTCCCAGGCCATACATGAGATAGAGGTTGACCACGATTCCCAGGATCGGCACCAGGGGCACCCACGGTGTCTTGAACGGGCGCGGAAGGTTTGGATTGGTCTTCCGCATCACGAGGATGCCGGCGCAGACTAGCACGAACGCGAAGAGCGTTCCGATACTGGTCGCCTCGCCCAGCTTCGACATCGGCAGGAAGGCCGACATCAGGCTCACAAACACCATGAAGAGCATGTTGCTGCGCCACGGGGTCTGCCACTTCGGATGGATAGCCGAGAACAGTTTCGGCAGCAGCCCGTCGCGCGACATGCTGAAGAACACGCGGCTCTGGCCGAGCAGCATCACCAGGATCACCGACGTGTATCCGGCGATAATGGCGAACTTTACCAGCATGCGCAGAAAGGTGTAGGGCGTCCGGTCGATCGCCACCGCCACCGCGGCGGGATTGTCCAGTTCCTTGTAGTTCACAATGCCGGTGAGCACGTAGCTGAACAGGATGTAGAGGATGGTGCAGACAATGAGCGAGCCGATGATGCCGATCGGCATGTCGCGCTGGGGTTTCACGGCCTCCTGCGCGGCCGTCGATACGGCGTCAAATCCGATGTAGGCGAAGAAGATAATACCGGCCCCGCGGACAATTCCAGTCCAACCGAAATTGCCGAACTCACCCGTTACGGTTTCCGGAATTAACGGCACATGGTTGGCGGGGTTGATATAGGACCAGCCGAAGCCGATGAACAGGATGATCACCGCCACCTTTACCACGACGATCACCGAATTCACCCGCGCCGATTCCTGAATGCCCCTCATCAGCAGCATCGACACCATGCAGACGATGAAAACCGCCGGCAAGTTGATGATTCCTGAGGCGATCATCGTCCCGTCCGGCAACTGTACGCTTTCAAAAGGCCCGGCCGCCCACTCCATGGGGAAATGAATTCCGAAATCCTTCAGCAACATCACGAAATACCGTGACCAACTGGTGGCGACCGTCGAGGCGCCCACCGCGTATTCGAGCACCAAATCCCAGCCGATGACCCAGGCGAAGAGTTCGCCCATCGTCGCGTAAGAATACGTGTACGCCGATCCGGCTACCGGGATCATGGTTGAAAATTCGCTGTAGCAAAGTCCCGCGAATGCGCACCCGATCGCCGCCACGACGAAGGACAGCATAATCGCCGGCCCGGCATGGTTGGCCGCCGCCGGTCCCGTCAGGGAGAACAGCCCGGCGCCGATAATGGCACCAATTCCTAACGCAGTTAACTGCGTGGCTGTCAGCGTGCGTTTCAGCTTATGGTCGCCTTCTTCGGATTCGGCTAGAATCCGGCTCAGCGGCTTGGTCGCGAAAAGACTCATGCGTACACCTCTCTCTTTTTCCAGACGAAGTAGACCGGAATGCCCAACAGCACAATCAACAATCCCGGCCAGGTGAAATTCGGTTTGTAAAGCAGCAACAATAATTCAATGACGCTGGCCAACACGATGTAGAGCGCCGGCAGCACCGGATAGCCGAATGCCTTGTACGGTCTCTCCATTTCCGGCCGGGTTCTACGGAGAACGAAAATCCCAGCGATTGTGAGGATGTAGAAAAGCAAAACAGCGAATATAACATAGTCCAGCAGTTCGTTATAGCTGCCGGTGAGGGTCAACGCCGCCGACCACAGGCATTGAATCCATAGCGCCGTTACCGGGGCATGCGTTTTAGGGTTCAGCGCCGCGGCGGCTTTGAAGAACAGTTTATCCAGCGCCATCGCATAAAAGACGCGCGCGCCGGCCATGGTCAGTCCGTTCAAGCAGCCGAAAGTGGAGACCATGATCGCCGCCGCCATCATCTGCACCGCTTGATCGCCGAATATTCCGCGCGCGACCGCCGTTCCTACCCGATCCTCCGGCGCCGTCTGAATGGCCTCCAGCGGCAGGACCAGCAAATAGACGGTATTGCAGGCGAAATAGAGCAGGGAGACCAGCCCCACGCCCATCACCAGCGACAACGGCAGGTTCCGCCGCGGGTTCCGCATCTCTCCCGCAGTGAACGTCACATTGTTCCAGCTATCGGAACTGAACAGCGATCCCACTAAGGCCACGCCCACTAACTGCACTGTCGCCCATCCCCAATTCACGCCGTCGAATGGGGCAGTGAAGTTCCGCGCTACCGCCGCGTCATTCCGGCCCCAAAACCAACCGGCGAGTATCAACCCCAGCAGTGCCGCCGTCTTCGCCACGGTGAAAATATTCTGCACCAGCGCGCCCGTTTTTATTCCTCGCGTGTTGACCCAGGTCAGAAAAACAATCAGCGCAATCGCCACCAGTTGTTGCGTCGAAAGGAATGGGAGAATCTTGTTGGCCGCCGACACGCCCGGCACAAAAACGCCCAGGAACTTGGCGAACGCCACGCCCACCGCCGCGATCGTCCCGGTCTGAATCACCATGAAGAACGTCCAGCCGTAGAGGAAGCCGTACAGCGGCCCGAACGCCTCGCGCAAATAGACGTATTGTCCGCCCGCGTGCGGCATCGCGGCCGCCAATTCGCCGTAGCTTAGCGCCGCAATCAGTGTCAATAACGCCGTCACCGCCCAGCTCAGCAACAGCAGTCCCGGCGATTGCACTTGCCGCCCAATATCGGCGGCGACAATGAACACGCCCGACCCGATCATCGACCCCATCACAATCGCCGTCGCGTCGAACAGTCCCAAACTCCGGTTCAGTTCTACGCCTTCACTGCGTGCAGCCATGCTTCGGTCCTTTCCCGTATGCTTTTGCGATCCGGCGAATCGGGGATTAGCCCGCTGATCACGGCCACTGAATCGGCGCCGGCGCGTAGAACTTCGGCTGCGTTTTCCAGCGTAATGCCTCCGATGGCCACCACTGGCTTTAGCGATAATGGCCGCCATTCGCGCAGTGATTCCAGACCCACCACGGGGTCCGGGTTCGCTTTCGAGGCGGTGGCAAATATTGGCCCCAGGGCGTGATAATCCACGGGTTCTTTGTTCGCCTCCTCCAACTGCTCGCGGTTATGCGTCGACAAACCGATGATGATGTCCGGTCCGCTGAGTTGCCTGACAAAAGCGGGCAGCAGATCGTCCTGGCCCACATGAACATGGGCGTTCAATAGTTTGGCCATATCCGCGCGGTCGTTGATCACGAAGCCGACGCGGGCTTGTTCGCATAAAACAGCCAGATGCGCCGCTGTTTCAAACAAATCCCTTGAGAAATGGCCTTTGTGGCGGAGTTGCAGGATATGCGCACCGGCCTCAATCATGCCGATGGCCGCTTCGAGCAATGGCACGTTCAGCCGTTCCAGCAGAGCGGTGTCGAGGATCGGATACAGTTTGGGCAAACTCATTCGGTATCACGCATGATAACTTGGAATTATGAAACGGCGCGCATGGTTGGCTTTGGCGGCGGCTTCGCCGATGATGGCGGTGAAGCCGCCTCGCGATCCGATGCCGCGGTTCCAGGCCACATCGTTGGACGGCCAGGTCTTCACGCGCGAAAACCTGAAGGGCAAAGTCGTGCTGGTTCAACACTGGGCGACGTGGTGCGGATACTGCCGCAAGGATGAGCCCGCGGTGGAGCAGGTGATCAAGGATCATGCGAAGGATGGGCTGGTGGTGCTGGCCATCAACGCCGCTGAATCGAAGGCGAAGGTGAT
>CAMDKT010000648.1 GCA_945900935.1 Candidatus Sulfopaludibacter sp. SbA3
ATGCGACCAGGCTTGCTACATCGGCGAGGCCTTCATCGGCACTTGCCATCGCGGGTAAATTCTCGGGACCATGCCTAACTAATGTAAAGCTTTAACTTGAGAATGTCCAGTGGTTCCACTGACAATCTTCGGATCTTTTGGGCAAATACTTTATCCAGCGCCTTGCCTCGCCGACCGCTCCCTTGTTGGGTGCCTTAAATCGCCGACGAGCGGCATCTCCAAATGTGAAAAGTATGTGGCATTAAGCCTGAGCTACCGTGGAGACTGTAGCCTTTTACTCTTACAAGGGCGGTGTAGGCCGCTCACTACTTCTTGCTAACGCCGCGCGGTTCCTGGCCAGCCTCGGCAAAGGCGTTGTCGCTCTTGACCTCGATTTTGAAGCCCCCGGCCTCCATTACAAACTCGGCGGCGGCCAGAGTTATCTTGACGATCACCGATCTTCCAACTTTCCCTTGCCTCCCGGCGGCGCGGTTACGTACTTGATCGCGACAGCGGAAGGAGCGGCCTCTCCCCCATCCTTCGACGACCACATGATGTCCGTGCCGGTTCCGACGGACACCGGCGGTTGGCTGCGTTTGATGCCGGCCGGCCCGGCACCCCGCCAAAGCTACTGGGCTTCCCTGAAGGAACTCGGTGATAGGCTTCGGTTCGGCGAATCGAGCGGCCGGGGCTTCATGGCCCTTCTCGATCTCCAAGCACGGATCGCGGAAGAGCTGAAACCGGATTATTTGCTGATCGACGCACGCACAGGTGTGACGGAACTCGGAGGACTCGCCACAACGGTGCTTGCCGATACGGTCGTGTGTTTGTTTGTGTTGAACCAGGAATCTCTCGAAGGAACGCTCACTGTGGTCGAAGCCCTCAAAGGCACACCGCGGCTAGCCAATCAGCCGCCGATCCGCGTGGTGCCGGTGCTGTCCCGGATGATTTCGCCGCCGTTTACAAACAATCGATTTGCGGGCGATCTTAAAAGCCTGCTGAAATTCGGTGAGGGCCGGAAGGGTCACCGACCGAAGGGTCTTGAGCTTTTTTCCCTGCCGGATGATGTCATGTTTAGGGTTACGGCGACGATTGGCGCCGGCGATGAGAAACTCGACTCGTCATCGCCGATACTCGAGGCCTACCTGGAACTTTTCCAGACACTCTTCGCAACCCGCAAGGGCGATGCTCGTCGGGCGCTCAAAGGATTGGCGGATTCTGCGATGATTGGCCTTCAATAGTAGAATCCGCAGCCGGCCAATTGGGGTAATTAATCCGCCACCGGGATCAGCCCATCCAAATACCCCGGCTCCCGTGTGAAAACCGGTATCTCCCGGTCGACGGAGGCATTCGCCAGCACGACGCGTCCGCGCTTAAAGTCCGCCGGTCGCTTCGCCCAGTTCTCGCCCTTGGCGTGGAGTAAGTCGTGCTTCTCCGCCGCCGATTTACCGAGTAACTCGGCATGTGAGTAATGCGCCGACGCCAGCATGTTCAGACTGTTCCGCGTCGCATCCGCTTGCCGCCAGAGGAAGTACCGCTCGACTTCCCGGCGGTTCGGAATCGCGAACACGCGCGCGTCAAACGCGGCGAACCCGGGCGTCGCGTACGCGCGATGAAACCCGGCGGTAAACAGACTCGCCGTCACCGAAGCGATCTTCTGCACCGAGCCGTCAAACCACATCCGCGAGTCATCCCGCCCGAAATCCGTCATCAAAAACGAGTACTCATCGCTTTGTCCATACGCGAACGCGAACCCCGCCATTTGTCCGGCCACAAACACTGCCGCGGCGTCCAGCCCATCGGCCAATGCCCGCGAATACGGCCGCTCCAGATCCTGCGTGAAGGTGTGAAAACTCTTCCCGTCCACGCGAATAATCACCCACGTTTTTCGCGGCAGCAAGACACGCGCAGGGTCTTCGTAGTAGCTTTTAATTCGGTTCCCAAGTTCGTCATTCATCCAATCTCAATCTTCCCATGCGCGTTGTCCTCGATACCAACATCCTGATCTCGGCCTGCTGGAAGCCCGGCGGCAACGAGTCGCGTGTCGTGACTCTGGCGGGGATGACCGTTTGTATCTCCGACGCGCTCGAAGCCGAATACCGCGACGTGGCCCAGCGAAAGAAGTTCGCGAAACAGCGGGAGTGTCTGGACGCGCGCATCGACGCTATTGTTGCAACCGCCTACCGCGTCCAGCCTGTCGGGAACTGCGTTGCATGCTCCGATCCGGACGATAATTTGCTACTGGATTGCGCGCTTGCCGCGGAGGCCCAATACGTCGTCACCGGTAATCTTCGGCACTTCCCGGAAGAGTGGCGAGGCATCGGGGTCATCAATGCCCGCGCGTTTCTTGAGATCATAGGCTAAACGGACGCATGTACTACACCATCGTGAATCAACTGGTTGACCGCGCCGTACGCGCAAATGAGTTGTTAACCAAGGCCGCCATTCCCTACCAGTTCGTCGGTGGCTTCGCCGTGTTCCTTCGCGTTCGCGCTGTAGACGAGGACGCCGCCCGTACCACCCGCGGCATCGACATCGAGGTAAAGCAATCCGATTTAGCCAAAGTTCAGCAACTCGACGGCATTGGCAACCTTCTCCGGGCCTACTCCACCGATTGTCCCGTCACACCCGAAATCATCGATGGCTTCTGCGTCGCCCCGATCACAGAACTGCTCCAACAGCGGCTCACGCGGAATAGACTCAAGGACATGATGTACACCCGCGACATGCTCAACGTCGGCCTCATCACCCCGGAAATGGAAGCAGCCCTCCCATCCGCGCTTCGCGAACGCCTCGACTTCATCAAGGCCCACGAGTAACTACAGCTCCAACGAATCCACTACCGCCTCAATCGTTCCGGGAGCGTTCCCCTCCAGCCGGTTGTTGACGAAAACATACGCCGGCAGCCGCTCGCCCAATGACTTCTGAATCAACGCCCGCAAGGCTTCCCGCGTCTCCGGAATCGGATCCTGCATTTCGCGGTACGGCTCAAACGATTTCACCGCCTCTTCATAAGCCCGCCCCCGCCGCAGCAACGCCCGCGTCACCGTGAACCCCGCCGTGTAGGCATCCGCAATCGCCGTCTGCGCCGGCAAATCCGGCATCCTCGTCCAGGCGTTGAACACATGCGCCACGCCATTGGCGCGCAACACTGCAAAGTACTCCGGACACAAATACTCGGGGTTCCGGATCTCCACCGAATAGCGCGGCCCCTCCGGCAAAGCCGACAAAAACCCGTCCAAAACGGCAAGAAAAGCGCCCACATCCGGAAACGCGCTTTTCGAAAATGTGCCGAATTCAAAGATGAACAGCGCGGCCCTCCCGCCATACACCGCCAGCGGTTCGTAGAACAGCCGCGTGAAGATATCGGAGTTCAAAAAGTTTTCGTTCTCCAACCCCGCCCGCCGACCGTACCTCGCGTGCGACGGCCACTTCCTGACAGTGATTTCTTCAGGCACTTTGAACGCAAACTGGAGCGCGGCCGGACTGTTGCCAAACAGTTTTCGCCAATACGCATCGGACGGAAACTGATAAAACGAAAAGTCCCCGCACACAATCGGGAACGTCTCGGCATACTCCGCCAGGCACGTTTCGTCGAACTTCTTTTGAGAGAACTTCCCGCGCGTCACATACCGCTCCGGCGAGTAGATAGTCCCCAGCCAGCCTTCGTATTTCCACGAACTCGTGCCGATAAAAACGCCGCGGCGG
>CAMDKT010000649.1 GCA_945900935.1 Candidatus Sulfopaludibacter sp. SbA3
AGAAAGTTTGGAAGGGCGGCAAGGACAAGGTTTTCTTTTTTTATTCGTTCGAGAAGAGTTGGGTGAAGAATCCGCAGGGGGTGCGGCAGGTGACGACGCCGAGCGGGCTGGAACGGCAGGGCGATTTTTCGCAAACTATTGACCAGAACGGCACGCGGATTCCGATTCGCGATCCGCTGACGAATGCGAATTTTCCGAACAATGTTGTGCCGGCATCGCGGATCAATCGCAATGGGCAGGCGTTGTTGAACATCTTTCCGGCACCGAATACGCTCGACCGGAATTTGACGCGAGGCAACTTTAACTATCAGTTCCAGGAGTCGATTAATCAACCGCGGAATCAGCATCTGTTCAAGATCGATTTGAAGCCGACGCAGAACGATTCGATCAGCGTGCGCGGCTCGACGTGGTGGGCCGATAGTCTTGGATACGCGGTGGCGGCGGGGTCATCGAACTGGGGGCTGGTGCGGCAGCACTACACGTATACCGATAACGGCATTGTGTTGAATTACGCGAAGATACTTTCGCCGCGGATGGTGAATGAGTTCACGGGCGGCGCGCGGCACGGGGTGGAAAAGGGTCCGCCGGAGAGCGAGGAAGAGTTGAAGAAGGTGCAGCGGGGACCGCGCGGATTGACGACATTGAGCCAGTTCTTCCCAGGGAATAATCCGCTGGGGATTCTTCCCCAGGCTTCGTTTGGCGGCGTACCGGGAGCAGCGGCGATCAGCTACGACGGGCGGTTTCCGTTGCGCGGCGCGGATACGGTTTTCAACTTCAGCGACAACCTGACATATACGCTGGGGAGCCATACGTTGAAGGGCGGCTTTTTCTACGAGCGGACGCGAAATTATGAAGGCGAGCAGGGGAATTACGGCGGCAATTTTAACTTCGGACGTGACGTGAATAACCCTGTCGATACGAACTATGCGTATTCGAACGCTTTGCTGGGATATTTCACGAACTATACGGAAAGCCAGTCGCGACCGAGCAATGAAGGCCGGAAGACTTCGACGGCGTTTTTTGCGCAAGATACATGGAAGTTGAACCGGAAGCTCACGGTGGATTACGGCATGCGCTTTGTTTGGTACAACCAGTGGTACCACTCGCGGAAACTGGCGGCAGGATGGGATCCGGGGCGGTTCGAGCTGTCGAAGATCCCGACGTTGTACCGACCGATCGGGACGCCACAGGGACGGCGGGCGGTGGATCCGAATACGGGAACGATTCTGCCGGCGGTATTTATCGGTGCGTTCGTGCCGGGATCGGGCGATGTGTTTAATGGCGCGGTGACGGGATCTGATCCGTCGTATCCGCGCGGGTTTAGGGATCAGGAGCAGATCCTGCCGGAAGTGCGTTTTGGCTTTGCGTACGATCCGTTCGGGAATGGCAAGACGGCGATTCGCGGCGGGTTCGGCACGTTTCACAACACGGTGTCGCCGGGTGTGCGCGGGTACAGCCAGAACCCGCCGGTGCAGGTGACGCCGCAGATTTTCTACGGCAATCTGGATTCGTATCTGGGCACGAGCGGGACGGTGTTTCCGGGCAACACGTCGACGTTTGAGCGGAAGGCGATTACGCCTGGGATGTACAACTTCACGATGGGCGTGCAGCAGGACATCGGCTGGGCGACGGTTTTGAATGTATCGTATGTGGGCAATGTGGGGCGGCATTTGCAGCAGAGCCGGGCTATCAACACGGTCCCCTACGGCGCGCGATTCCTGCCGCGGAACGCGGATCCGCAGAATCCGGCGACGCCGTTGAACGATAATTTCTTCCGGCCGTATCCGGGCTGGGGCGGCATTTCATACAACGAGTTTGCGGGGACTTCGAACTACAACTCGATGCAGGTGACGGCGAACCGGCGTTTCAATAAGGGCGTCTCGCTGGGCATTGCCTATACCTGGTCAAAGGCGATGACGTATGCCGATAGCGACGGTGACACAGTGGCGATGTACCGGCCGATCCGGATTTGGAATTACGGGAAGGCGATTGGTTTTGACCAGACGCACATGTTCATCCTGAACTACACGTGGGATCTGCCGAAGGCGAGTACGAAGGTGATGCCGAACATGGCGGGACGGTTCCTTTTGGACGGTTGGCAGTTGTCGGGGATCACGACGTTTGCGAGCGGATTGCCGTCGGGCGTGGGGTTCAGCACGGTTGACGCGATTGACTTAAACGGGGGCGGGGACGGGACGCGCATCAACGTTACGGGGAAGGCGCAGCAGGATCCGGGCGACCGGACGTTCAGCCGGTTCTTTGCGACGAACGTGTTTACGCGGCCGGCGCGCGGTGACGTTGGGAATGCGCCGAAGGACGTGTTCCGGCGGCCGGGGCAGGGGAATTGGGATTTCTCGTTCTTCAAGCTGTTCCCGGTGGGGAGCGAGAAGCGGAACTTGCAGCTTCGCTGGGAGATGTATAATGCATTCAACCATACGCAGTTCTCCGATGTGGATTCGACGGCGCGGTTCGATGTGCTGGGTAATCAGGTGAATACGCGGTTTGGGGAAGTGATTGGGGCGCGGAGTCCGCGTCGGATGCAGGCTTCGCTGAGGTTTACTTTCTAATGCGCACTCTCTCAATGTTGTTTGTGCTTTCGTTGGCGGCGTCGGCGCAGCGGGAACCGCTTGCTTTTGACATTACGTGGGTGAATCCGCCGAAGGATCCGCCGCGTGGCGTAACGCATCATGTGTTCGCGAGCGTGGCGATGAAGACCGACGTTGGCTTCAATATCTACTTGCCGCCGGAGTATGTTTCGTCGCCGGGGAAGCGATTTCCGGTGATCTACTGGCTGCATGGAGCGGGCGGGCATGAGTCGCAGGGAGTGGCGCAGGCGGCGTTGTTGGATAAGGCGATTGCCGCGGGCGTGATGCCGCAGACGATCATGGTGATCCCCAATGGGGGGAAGCGGTCGGAGTACCGGGATTGGGCGCCGCAGAATGTGATGGCGGAGACGATGATCATCAAAGAGTTGATTCCGCTGATTGATTCGCGGTACCGGACGCAGGCTGCGCCGTTTGGGAGGGCGATTGAGGGGATGTCGATGGGCGGAAACGGGTCGTTGAAACTGGCGCTGAAGTATCCGGAAATGTTTGGGTCGGTGCTGGCGATTGCGGGAACCTATGGGCGGATCCGGTTGGATGGGTATTTCTTTTTGGGCGTTACGCCGGATCAGCAGAAGTGGGTGGCGAAGCTGGCGCAGTGGTATTCCGAAGACGACGATGTGTTTGCATTGGCGCGGCGGAATTTCAACCGGCTGGGGCATTTGGCGATCCGGCTATTGATCGGGACGCAGGACGTTTCCTTTCCGGATTCGGAGAAGCTGCATGTGCATTTGCGGGATCTGGGAGTGGCGCATGAGTATGAGATTTTGTTGGGGGTGAGTCATAACACGCAGCAGTATTATGACCGGGCGGGGATACATGGATTTCAGTTTCAGGGGGCGGGGTTTGGGCGGGTGAAGTGATTGTGACTCGGATGACCAGGGGCGCACGGACGGCTGAGGCGGCGATGGGGCCCTTAATCACCTTCATCCCAGCGATTCCGCAACCAAGATTTCTAGCTGCTCCAAACATTTGATTCCACTGCTGTTTTAGACCAGGTTCGCTCCGCGAGCAGATTCGCATTGTGTTTTTTCGCTTGCTTTCTGTTCTTGTCTTGTATATTATTTCGCTACAAGGTA
>CAMDKT010000650.1 GCA_945900935.1 Candidatus Sulfopaludibacter sp. SbA3
GGAAATGGGTGTGCCGGATTGAATGCTGGCGATGCCGTTGACGCTCCAGCCGCCGATGAAGCGATTGACGCCGCCGGCGCGGTTGAGGAACTGCTTGCCTTTACCGAAGGGGAGATCCCATTGGAAATTGAAGGCGAGAACGTGGGGGATATGGTTGCCGGAGAGGGAGCGATCGAGATCGCGGCGATTGTTATTGGTGTAGCCGGGATTTTGATCGCCGAGGAAGCCGGCGACGGAGGAGACGTCGTCGATGGTCTTGGACCAAGTGTAAGCGGCGAGGAACTGCAGACCATTGGCGTAGCGTTTGCGGAACTTGGTTTGGAGAGCGTGATAACTGGAGTGGGCTTGGGAGCCCCATTGATGAGTAACGCCGGTGAAGATGGGATAGGGACGGAGGAGTTGAGCGGCGGTGGTGGTGGCCTGGCCGAGGCCGGTGGCGGCGGGGACGAGGCCGAAGAAGGGGTTGGGGACGACGGCGTTGAGGCGATCACCGAGGGCGAGGGCGGAATCGGGGATTTGATTGAGGTTGGAATTGGCCTGGAGTTTGACGCCGGCGTTACCGGCGTAGGCGACGTCGAGGAGCATGGTCCCGGGAAGTTCGTACTGCACGTTGAAGTTCCATTGGGCGGTGTAGGGAACTTTGTCGTAGCGGATGTTGGCGTTGATGCCCTGGCCGATGAAGGTAAGCAGGCCGTTGGCACCGTTTTCGGGGGCGGTGAAACCATCGGGGAACGGATTGCGAAGGGTGGTGTAAGGCGTACGGCCGCCGTCGATGCTGGAGTTGAACGGGGTGATGGCGTTGAAACTGAGGGCTCCGGCGGCGGCGGGGCTGGGCCCGTTACCAGTGGTGGGGGAGTAGAAAAAACCGGAACCGGCGCGGATGACGAGACGCGGGGTGACTTTGTAGGCGAGGCCGACGCGGGGGGCGAAGTTGTTTTTGTCGATATCCTTGATGCCGCGCGGTGCGCCGGGGGTGCGGGAACCGGCGAAGACGAGTCCGCCGCGTTGGGGCGGAAGGCCGGGGACTTTGAGGGGGAGTTCTCCATTGAGATCGAACCAGGATGTGCGGTCGAAGCGTTCGGTCATGGGGAGGTCCGTATCCCAGCGGAGGCCGAGGTTGAGGGTGAGGCGGTTGTTGACACGCCAATCGTCCTGGAAGTATGCGGCGGCGTAGGCGACCTGGAGAGAGATAGCGGGCTCGAAGCGCATCTGGCCGCCGCCGGCGAGGCCGAGGAGCATGGAGGCGATGGCGTCGCCGCCGCCGGCGCGATTGAAGAAGCGGCGGGTGAAGCCGTCATTGAATGTGTAACTGCCGTTGGGGTTATTGGGACGGAAGTTAGAGGCGCGATTGAGCCTATAAGTACCGCCTGTTTTGATGGTATGCGTACCGACCAGGCGAGAGGCGTCGCCGGTCCAAGTGTGTGTTTCGAACTTATTGCCGATGATATAGCTGGATTCGGGGCCAAGTTGGCTATAGCCGGTAACGGAAACGGTGGGGAAGATGGGGAACTGGGCGGCGGCCTGGACGGCAGGGGGGAAGCCCAAGGCAGTGGAAGTGACGGTGTTCTCCAGCGGGCCGCGAGGGTTGGCATGGTAAGAATAGCCGTAGTTTCCGTGGAAAATCCAACCGCCGAGCATGTAGGAGTCGTCGAGCGTGCCGCTTTTGTTGCGGACGCCGTTGAAACCGGGGGAGCCGGTGGCGGCGTTGTTGTAGTGATTGGCGTTGTTAGAGGTACCGCTCTCCCAGGAGAAACGTCCGAATAAGTTCTGGCGATCGGAGATACGGCGGTCGATCTTAGTGGAGATGTTATTGCGGGCGGTGTTACTTCCGGCCTGGGAAAAGTAGTTATTGATAAGGCCGGCGCGATTCGTGGCGGGGTAGAAGGACATTATCTTCTGCCCGACGGGATCGAAGCGGGCGGCGGGGATGCGATTGCCGGTGAAGGGGAGGCGTTCGCCGGCGGCGTTGATGGTGGCGGGATCGTAGATGACACCGTTGACGGCGGAAAAGTCGCCTTGCCGTATTTGGGCGGTGGGGACAGAGAAAGTGGCGGAACCGGGGTTGATTTGGCGGATGCCTTCGTAGTTAATGAAAAAGAATGTCGTTTTCCGGGAAGGGGTGAGCGGGCCGCCGGCGGTTGCGCCAAACTGGTTGTAGCGGAAGGGGGCTCTGGGGCGGCCATTGAGATTGCTGAAGAAGTTATTGGCGTCGAAGGCGTTGTTGCGTAGGAATTCGTAGAGCACGCCGTGAAATGCGCTGGTGCCGGAGCGGTGGACCATGTTGACGACGGCGCCGCCGGTGCGGCCGTATTCGGCGGACATGGAATTGGTTTGGACTTTGAATTCCTGCATAGCATCGGGGGAGGGGACATAGGCGGGCTGATTGTAGCCCATGACTTCCTGGGGCGAACCGTCGAGCATGACGGCGGTGGAGACGTTACGTCCGCCATTGGCGGAGAAGCCGACGGCGGTAATGCTGCCGCCGCCCTGGCCGGCGTTGCGGAAGGAAGAATTGGCGTTGATGCCTGGGGTAAGAGCGACCAGTTGCAATACGTTTCGGCCGTTGAGCGGCAGGTTTTCACTGGTGAGGGAGTTTACAACTTCACCGAGGGTGGAACTGGCGGTATCGAGGAGAGGGGTTTCGGCGGTGACGAGGAGAACTTCATTCACGGAGCCAAGCTCCATGGGGATGTTGATTTCGGCGACCTGGGCGACCTGAAGAATAAGGCCTTCGCGTGTGAAGCGCTTGAAGCCTTTGGCTTCGACTTGCAGGCGGTAGTTGCCGGGCGGGATCTGGAAAAACGTATAGGCGCCGGATTCATTGGAGGCGGCGCTCCAGGGGCGGTTTTGATCGATGTTGATGAGGGTGAGTTGGGCGTTGGGAACGACGGCGCCGGAGGAGTCCTGGACGACTCCGCGGAGCGAGGCGGACTGGGTTTGAGCGAGGGCGGTAGCGATGCAGGAAAGAAGGATGGAGACTAAACGAAAAGACATTGTTGATCGCATTGTATACAAATCGGCGGGGGGCGCGGTCGAGTGAGTGCAAGCGGGCATACATCCGGCCAACGCGCTGCTTAAACGTGTACTTCCGGCAGGAAATAGAACAGCAAGCCCAGAATGGCATAGACGGCGAGCAACTGGACCCCTTCCATCCAGTTTGACTCGCCGTCGTTCGCCGTTTGCGCGCAGATGAAGACGCTGAGGGTAACGGCGATGACTTCGGCTGGAGTGAAGACCAGATTCATTGGCGATGGGGCGATAAAATAGCTGAGCAGCACGAGGACGGGCGCGACAAAGAGGGCGATCTGGATGCTGGAGCCGATGGCGATGCCGAGGGCGAGATCCATGCGATTTTTGCGGGCGACGAGGATGGCGGTGGAGTGTTCGGCGGCGTTACCGATGATGGCGACGACGATGACGCCGACGAAGACGCTGGTCATGCCGAAGCTCTGAGCGGCGTGTTCGACGGAGCCGACGAGGATCTCGCTAATCCAGGCGATGAGCGCGGTGGCGCTGGCGAGGACGGCGATGGACTTGCGGACGCTCCAGGGCTGAGCCTCTCCGCCGATGGCCTCGCGGCCCTCGCCGCCGAAGAGTTGCTTGTGGGTAATCAGGGTGAAGACCAGACTGAGAGCATAGACAACGAGCAGAATGATGGAAATTTCCATGC
>CAMDKT010000651.1 GCA_945900935.1 Candidatus Sulfopaludibacter sp. SbA3
ACCGGGTAAAGGTTGCGATTCTCGACCGATTTCAGGCCGACGGTAATTTCGGTGGCGGGGCCGGAGGCGATGCATGCCGCAGTGCGCGCTGCCTTCAGGATTCGATCAGACGAAAGGTCGTCGGAATAGGCGTAGCCGGTTCTTTCGCCGGAAAGCACCCGAATCCCGACGCCGAGCGACACGCCCTGCGTGGCGGACTTTACCAGCGATTCATCAAGGCTGATGGAACTGGTGGCGAGGTATTCGAAGTAGAGATCGGCGTAATCGCCGCCTTTGGAAAGGGCCTCAGCAAGGTAGCGTTCCATGTCGCGCTCGGTCAGGCCGAACTTCTGCCCAAAGAGATTAGAGAGTTGACTCACCCTTCCATTCTAGTGCTTCGCAACGCTAGTTCCGCCGGTTAGCGGCTAGGACTCGAGCGCATTAACGCGGGAGGCGATGAGGAATTGCAGCTCCGAGATGTCGATGTTGAGGCGATCACGGACAGGGGAGGGAAGATGGTCGAGGTATTCCTGAATTGGTGAGCCGGGGTCGGTTTTCGAATCTATCGCGGCGAAGCCCAGCGTATCGGCAATACGACAAGCATAGTAGAGCAGCCCGCCCATTTGATCGTAAGGGGAATTCGTTCGGACGTGGTGAGGGCGGATGGCATCGCCGATGTAGGAAGGGAGACCCCAGGAGGACGCCAGCCATTCTCCAGCGGCGGCGTGATCCAGTCCGTAGGCCTCGCCACTGTCCTGGCGAGCCCAGCCGACGATCTCCGAAGATACGACGGCTGTCGCGGATTGTGTCGCCAACATCGTTTTAGGGCGGGGATTTGCAGCGCATTTCCGAGATAGCTGCGCAAGGCGACGGTGCAGGCAAGACCCTTAACCTTCTCAGTGCCGAGCACGGCCAACGCCTGGAGGATGCTTCGGACTTCGCTGCGCGTGCTAAACATGGCCGAATTAGACAACTGTAGTATTTCACCGGTGAGCGCGCCATCGGAGACGATGAGATTGCCGAGACGGTACTCGGCGCTCTTGTGTTCATCGGGAATCGGGGGTTCGGTTGTGGACACGGGCAAAGTGATTGGGGCCGTCATGACAATTAGCTCATCGACGGCAGATGTTATTCTTCGAATGCCGTCGGAATAATCCGAGGAGATGGATTCGTGACAGAATGTGCAGATGGTTGCGTTCCGGGAGAACCGGGCTCTGCATTATTTGGCGGCTGCGACGGCGGCGGCGATGAGTGTGTCGGCATATCGGCCGTCAATGGTTTTTGATTGGTGGCTGGAGAATGTGCTCGTATTTTTGTTGCTGTTGTTCTTGACGGCGACGTACAGGCGGATCCCGCTGTCGATTTTTGCTTACGCGATGATCTTCGGATTCTTGTTGGTTCATGAGTGGGGCGCGCATCATAAATACGCGGATGTGCCGTTGGGGGAGTGGATGAAGGCGTGGCTGCATACGACACGGAATCACTATGACCGTGTGAGCCATTTTGCGTTTGGATTCTTCCTGAGCGTGCCGCTGCGGGAGGCGTTTGTGGCGACGGCGGGGACGAAGGGATTTTGGAGCTATTTCATCCCGGTGGAGTTCGCGTTGGCGGCCGGGGCGGTATACGAAATCATTGAGTCGATTGTGGCGGAGATTGTGACGCCGGAACAGGGCGAAGCGTTTGTCGGGATGCAGGGGGACATGTGGGATGCGCAGAAAGACATTGCGCTTGGCGGAGTGGGCGCGTTCCTGATGATGGCGGCGCTGCGGGGTTGCCGACAGCGAGCCAGAGACTGATTTGCCTGGAGGCCGTGTAGAAATTATCTTCGATCCTGTCCACGAATTGATGGTATGACGGTCAGATGCGAATTGAGAGCGTGGATTTCTTCTACTTGTCGATGCCGGAGATCCTGGATATCGGCGACGGCAGCCAGGACGCGCTGCTGGTGCGGGTGCGGGCGGGCGGTTGGACGGGTTGGGGAGAGTGCGAAGCGGCGCCGCTCCCGTCGATCGCGAGCTTTGTTTGCCCGATGTCGCACAGTGCGTGCAAGCCGGTTTCGGCCTCAGTGATCGGGCAGAGGCTCGACGAGATTTCCGACATTCGGCGCATTGGCGATTTGGTCCGCGCGGAAAGTCTGGATTTGCTGCAGGCGGATCATACTCTGTCTGGAATCGACATGGCGCTGTGGGATTTATGGGGGTGCCGGGAGGGAACGCCAGTGTGGAATTTATTAGGGTACACGCGCGCGTTTCCGAAGTTGCCGTACGCGTCGATGCTATTTGGAGACACGCCGGAGGAGACATTTGCGAAGGCGCGCGGCATGGCGTTTCGGGCCGCGAAATTTGGATGGGGACCCATTGGGCGGGGGCCGGTATCCGATGACGCGGCTCAGTTTCGGGCTGCGCGCGAGGGATTGGGGCCGGATGGGGTCTTGTTGGTTGACATCGGCACGGCCTGGGGCGAGGATTTGGAACGGGCGTCGATGGCATTGCCGGCGCTGAACGAATGCGGCGCTTTATGGCTGGAGGAGCCGTTTGTGAGCGGCGCGCTGGGCGAGTACGCCGCGTTGGCGGCGCGGGCGGGAGGCGTGAAACTGGCCGCGGGCGAGGGGAGTCATAACATCTACATGGCCCGGCATTTGGTGGACCATGCCGGAATTGGCTTTTTGCAAATTGACGCCGGACGTATTGGAGGGATCAGCGTGGCCAAGGACGCAGCCGATTACGCGTCGGCTCGAGGCGTGACTTATGTGAACCACACGTTTACCTCGCACTTGGCGTTGAGCGCTTCCCTCGCGACGTATGCGGGGTTCGAGCGGGATGAAATTTGTGAGTATCCCGTGGAGCCGAAATCGTTGGCCCTGGCGATTACGGCGGACCACTTGCGACCGGGAGAGGATGGCTTGTTGCGCGTGCCGGCGGGGCCGGGACTGGGCGTGCGCGTCGACGTGGAGGGTCTGCGCCCGTACCTGGTGGATTGCGAGATTCGGGTGGGCGGACGGCTGCTCTACCGGACGCCGGAATTAGCGGATTGACCCGCCAATATCTCCCGCAGAACTCGCTGCGCCACCTCTTTCCCTCGTTCCCCCACTTCCCCAACCGGTCCCACGCAGCTTGGACATCCATGCTCGCAAGGGCAACCCGCAATCAAATCGGTCGCCGCTCGCAACAACCGCTCCTGCATCCGGAACAACGGCTGGCTTCCTCCGATCCCGCCCGGATAGTTGTCATAAAGATACAAATTCGGCCGGTAATCCCGCGAAGCCTCCGTAGAATCCTCGGTCAGCGTGACGCCCAGATCCCGCGGATCGCACATCAACAGCAGCGCCGCCACCGCCCGCAGCGCATGACCCAATCCCACCAGACCATCCTGCTTTTCGGTGGGAGTCAAATCCGGGAACCGCGCCAGGAACCCGCCGGAGAAATGCAGCCAGAACGACGTGGTATGCATCTCCTGCTCCGGCGTCGACAGATTCCCCGCGCCCACATTTTCCATCCTCAGACCTCCTGATCTCGCCGGGTTTTCCGGCTGGAAAGTGGAAATGCATTTGAGCCGAAAAGCGGGAGTTGCAACGGGGTGAGAGAGCGCGCCACACTGGAAAAACCCGTATGCCGCAACTGCAACTACCGATCTTCCCGGCGGGAGCCACGGAGATCAACAACAACATAGCCGTGCAATGCAAGGACGGCA
>CAMDKT010000652.1 GCA_945900935.1 Candidatus Sulfopaludibacter sp. SbA3
CTCCAGCATTTTATCGATAGTTGCGTCGAGAATACTAATATACCCTTGCACCCCGGTGGTTTCGGGGGCGGGTGTCCCTTTTACAGTGTAGAGCCAACCGGCTCCGAAGGGGTCGCTATCGAGGAGGGTGATGGATTCGCGGAGGGCGGGGTTGACGCCGAGGAACTCGCCGGTGGCGGCGCTATAGAGATCGCTGAGCGCCTTGAACCCTTCGGTCCATCCGATTACTTGTCCGGCTTCGATTGCACTTCCGGTAGCGACTTTGAATTCGAACTCTACGATGTCGCCCAACATGCGGGTTGCAAACTTTGTGAAGCCGATTTGCCAGATGCCGGATTCTATTTCGTTCAGCCAATAGTGGGCGGGGCTGTAGCGGTAGGTCTCCGGCAGGCGGGCCGTGAAGCGGGTTCGCTTGTAGTAGATGGCCGGAACTTTCATGCGGCGGCTACCATCGCGGGGAGGTCGGGTAGCGGGGAGGTGTGGCACCAGGACAAGCGGACGGCGCCGGACATTCGCTCTTCCGGTAGGGCCATAGCGCCGAGCACATGGCTGCATTGCCGGGATTGGGTGGTGCAGGCGGCGCCGTCGGAGATGGCAACCAGCTCGCTCCAGGCGTCCATCAGTGCTTCGGCGTCGATTCCGGGGAAGGATAGATTGACAATGTGGGGCAGCACGCGGGATTGATCGCCGTGGAGGACCGGGTGGAGCGGGGCCAGGCCTTCCAGCAGTTGAATGCGGTATGCGCGGCACTGCCGGGCGCGGTCCTTCCATTCGGCATTTGCGATCTCGGCGGCGGTTCCCAGGCCGGCTATCAGGTGGACAGGAAGCGTGCCGGGGCGAAGGCCACGTTCCTGTCCGCCACCATGAAAGAGAGGCCTGATTGGAGGGCGGGCACCGTTGCGGCGACGGAGGATCAGCGCGCCGACGCCTTTGGGCGCGTGGATTTTGTGGCCGCTGATACTGATGAGGTCGAGGCGCGGATGGGTGAGAGATTCGATGTCCTTGCCGAAGCCCTGGGCGGCGTCGGTGTGGAAATAAGCGGGGTGGTCTTGAAGGGCTTCGGCGATTTCGGCGATCGGTTGCCGCACACCGGTTTCGTTGTTGACGTGCATAACGGAGACCAGGAGCGTGTCTGGTCTTAGCGCGGCGGTGACGGCTTCGGATGATACCCAGCCGCCGGGTTCCGGGTCGACGTAGGTCACGGTGAAGCCGAGGCGTTGGAGTTCGGCTACTGGTTCGAGAACCGCGTGGTGTTCGATGCGGGTGGTGACGATGTGCCTTGATTGACTCTGGGCGGCTAGTCCGAGGATGGTCAGATTGTTGCTTTCCGTGGCGCCGCTGGTGAAGACCACGTCGCCGCGGCTGGAGCCGGTGAGGGCGGCGATACGGTCGCGGGCGGATTCGACGGCGGCGCGGGCACGGCGGCCATATTCGTGTGTGCGGCTGCCGGCATTGCCGAAATCGTCGTCGAGATAGCGCAGAACCTCCGCGCGGACCCTGGGGTCAAGCGGCGTTGTCGCGGCGCAATCGAGATACACAACCATTTGTAGGTATTATGAACGAAGCCTATCGAGAACCCATGAAAATGACGCCAAACGCGCTTCGCTGGATGGACGTTTCGCTGCCGGAGCCGTCAGGGAACCTGCAACTTGATGAAGAACTGCTCGCCCGTGGGCAGGCCGTCCTGCGGGTGTGGGAGAGCGCGCGCGAGTGTGTGGTGATGGGGCAGAGCGGGCGCGCGGAAAGCGAGGCTCGGCTGGACGCTTGTGAGGAGTCTGGAGTGCCGGTGCTGCGCCGTTGTAGCGGGGGTGGCACGGTTGTGCTGGGGCCGGGGTGTTTGAATTATGCATTGGTATTGCCGCTAGAGTGGGATCCGCGTTGGCGCGATGTTGGTTATAGCCTGCGCTGGGTAATGCAGCGGATGCGGGCGGCGTTGGCGCTGCCGGGGTTACGGATAGCGGGCCACTGCGACTTGGCGCTGCAGGAGCGGAAAGTGTCCGGCAATGCGCAACGGCGGGAGCGGACGGCATTTTTACACCATGGAACACTTCTCTACGATTTCGATCTGGACCGCGCGGAGCGGCTGTTGCGGATGCCCGCGCGGCGGCCTGCGTATCGGGGGGATCGCGGGCATGCGGCGTTTTTGACGAATATTCCTTTGAGTGCTTTAGAAATCAGGCAGCGATTGGCGGAGGCGTGGTGCTAAGTATGCGCTGGGGGGATTCGTTTTCACGGTGGTCTGCGCGCGTCACGATGGTCAGGGCCATGTCCAGATCCCGTAATAAGTTCGAGGCGGAGGCGGATGGCTCCACCTGCCGCAAGCACCTTGAGAAACAGATCCGGCGCGGCGAGGATGCGTTCGCGCACGGCTGGCGAGGCGTCGCGCCAGGCGGCGGCCATCCGCACCAGATACTTCATGGCCACGTGCGCGGCGATCTTGCCTGCGCGCACTTGCTGCCGCACGCTGCCGGGAAGCAGCTCCACCAGCGCCAGCCGCCGCGACACCCCACTGGTGCCGCGATCGAAATGGGAACGCGCTAACTCGTCGATGGAATAGGCAGATGAACACGATCAAACGGTTACTTTGGCTCCTGTTGTTTTCTGACGTACGGGTTGCCTAACCAGAACCGGCATCTTTCCGTGTTCGGTCTGGGCAGGGCGGACGGTTATTTGGACGTCCTGGCCGAGGGCGGTAAGGAATTCCATGAGGTGCCCAACGGAGAAACCGCCGGCGCGGTTTCGCATTAGCAGGGATATGTGCGGCTGCTTGGGCCTGCGTCAGTCAGTTCGCGTTCGCGGACTATGCGGTAGATTGCCAGAGTCAGCCGGGCCTTCATCAATTCCTGCTCGGGGTTGGGTAGACCGAGGCCGGCGAATACGTTGCCGGAGCTTTCGGTGATTTTCAGTGGAGCGATTGTTTTCTTTTGTGCTTTGGTTGCCATGGTCGATTCTGCCTTTGTTTATGGTCGCGTTCCGCCTCGGCGAGGCGTTGGCGGATCAGGTCGAGTTCTCTTTGTGGTGTCGCAATTCCGGATTTTGACTTCTTCTGGAACGCGTGGAGAACGAACACAGCGGCTTCAAAGCGAACCGTATAGACCGCGCGATGTGTCGCCGTCAAACGGCGCGAGAATTTCAAGGACTCGGCCACCGCCAAAACCCTTTAGCGATTTTGCCGCAGGGCCGGTCTCTCCTCGCTGGGCGGGGGAAGGACTTTACGTCACGGCGGGATGAACCGGCCCATCGGAGGGGTTTTATGCGTTCCGGGATCTCCACTGTACAAACATACGTCTATTTGTATGTATTTTGCTGCCTCGGGAAGGGCGCGGGTGAGGCGTACCCAGTCCGCGCTGCTCCCCGCGGCGACTCCTTCTCCCCAGAATACGCGCGCCTCCTCCAATGAATCGTCCAGCCGTGCGTTCCTGGATTCCGGCTTCACCTCCAGTGTCAGTAACGCCAAATTTCCCGGCTCACCAATCGAAGTCAACAATGGTATTCCCAATAGCGAACCGGTTTGCGGACGTGCATTGCCTGGAGAGAGGCAGACTTGCAGCCGGCGAACACCGGGCAGGCGATTCGCCGGCTTGTCACGAGTGTTTGCGCAGCTTCAGAACGACAGCTTGAGGCCGAGTTGCAGGATGCGTTGATTGTCGTCGA
>CAMDKT010000653.1 GCA_945900935.1 Candidatus Sulfopaludibacter sp. SbA3
ACCATACTATTAAACGGGCACAAAGGCACCAAACTTTTATCGGCCATAGCTTGCCTGCCCAGCCTTATCTATTAGGATGCCTCATCGGACCGTAGCCCAAGTTTCTGGCCCTCACCAACACGCGCCGCGCGTGTACGGTTGCTATTGACCGTTCGGGCAGCGGCATTGCGGTGCCCGCCATCGTCTATGACAATCGGAAGAACACGCGCGAGCGCGGGACGACGGACGGCCAAATCCATGAACTCTTCTTCGGAAAGCAACTTTTTCCGGGCGAGCGGCCCTTTAATTATCGATCGGCGGGGTCGGCTTTTCGATGCCAGTCAGCCCCTGGCCGGCCGTTGCGGGATCGTAAGCCGGATTCACTTTCGGTATCACCGCGTTAACAGATTTCCGCCATGCGTTGAGCTTTCCCCGAAGTTTCCGCGCCTTTGCCGCGTGCTTTTGAACCAGATTCAGCCGTTCACCGGCGTCGCTCTTGAGATGGTAAAGCTCCAATCGCCCGTCTTCGTAAAATTCAATCAACTTCCATTCACCGTCGCGAATCGCGCCGCCCGGCGTTCCGCCCTGGTTGCTGTAGTGCGGATAATGCCAAAACAGCGGACTGACCGCCAATTGTCCGCCCCGCAGAATAGGAGTCAAAGACCTTCCGTCCACCGCTTGGCCAAGCTTCGCGCCTGCGATTTCGGCGACCGTCGCAAACAGGTCCGGCGTGATCACCGGCGTCGCCGGCTCGGTCCCGTTCCTCGTCACGCCCGGCCAGCGTATCAATAGCGGCACTCGAATCCCGCCCTCATAAAGATGCCCCTTCCCGCTGCGCGCCGGGGAGTTATCCGTCACCGGTTTCGGGGCCTTCCCCTCGAACCGCAACCCGCCGTTATCGGAAGTGATAATCCAGACCGTTTCGTTTTCGATTCCCGCGGCCTTCACTTTTTCGCGTAACCTGCCGATAGAATGATCGAGTGTTTCCATCATGGCGGCATACGTTGGATTACCGTCCAGGCCCAACGATGCCATCTTGCGGCGATACTTCTCGATAAGCGCTTCAGGCGCCTGGATTGGAGTGTGAACGGTATAGTGCGGCAGATAAAGCAGGAACGGCCGGCCGTCGTTGTCGCTGATGAATTGAGCGGCTTCCTCAGTCAGCCGGTCAGTCAGCAGGTCGGCCTTCGTGCCGCCCTTCAGATTCACCAGGTTGAACGGGCCGAAATAACCGGGCGGCGACCCGCGATGGTCCCCGCCGATATTCACGTCGAAACCCTGATCGGCGGGGGCGAACCCTTCCCCGCCCAGATGCCACTTCCCGACACTGGCCGACCGGTAGCCGAGTGGTTTGAGCAGTTCTGGCAAAGTTGTTTCGGCGAGGGGGAGTTGCTGTTCAAAGGGTACGGTGAGGAGCTTGGAAGTTGGCCATTGGCGGCGCCCCGGAATCCAGTCAGTCAAGCGCAGCCGCGCCGGATAGCGCCCGGTCATCAACGACGCCCGTGTCGGCGAGCAAACCGGGCAGGCAGAATAAGCCTGGGTAAATTTGACGCTCTCGGCGGCCAACCGGTCCAGATTCGGCGTCTCATGGAATGGATGGCCATAGCAGCCCCAGTCCCGCCAGCCGAGATCGTCGACCAGGACCAAAATGAAGTTGGGTCGCCGCTTGGGTTGGCCAAAAACGGGAGCGGCGCTGAGTGCGCTGAAGAGAAATTTGCGGCGGGAGGTTTTAGTAGACATCGTACCGGAACAAGGCGATGATACGTCAAAATCAAAGTAGAGGGAATTTGCGACGCCGAATGACGGTTCGTTGGCCAGCGGCAATACGAAGAGTGATTGGGAGGATGGGCGCGCCTATTGCCAGCCTCTGGCGGCGCTTCCTCCGCGCGCCGGTGCTCGCGCTCATCGGCGTGTTCCCATTCACCCGTACCGGCCTCGCGTTTCTGCTGCTGTTCGCCACCGCCATGTGGGTGTACGGCGTGCTGGTCCGGGATCTGGTGCTGCTGGTGGCCGGGCTCGGCGGCGCGCTGGTGCTGATCGCGCTCCTGCTTTGCACGATACTGACAGCGGCCATGATCTGGCTGCGAACGCGCAAGGCATCCACACCGGGCGAGTTGGACTTGGATACAGGCATTCCCCAACCCACCGGTTACCGCCTCCGCCGCGCCCGCTGGATTCCGTTCGCCGTGGTTGATTGGCAGTGGGTGAATGACGGCGGCGGCGAAACGGCCGCGCGCGTGGAATTGGAGCGGGATGGCGCTAATCTGGTCGAAATGGCCTCTCCCGCCCGGCGCTGCGTCGTGCAGCGGGTTGTGCGCCGATTCGCCGTGCGGGATCTCTTCGGGCTCACCGAAATCTCCTGGCGTCGAAAAGAGGATGTCACGCTGCGCGTTCTTCCCTATCGTGGAATGCTGTCGCAAATGCCGCCCCCTTCGGGCATGGCCGAAGGCGACGATCTGTCCGATCCGTACGCCGAGCCGAAAGGCGACCGCGTCGAAATGCGGCAATACGCCCCCGGCGATCCGCTGCGAATGGTGCTTTGGAAGGTCTATGCCCGAAGCGGCAAGATGATGGTTCGTACCCCCGAACGCAGCGTGGCCGAACGCAAGCGCGGCTGCGCCTATCTCGTCACCAGCCCGCAGGACGATGCCACCGCCGCAGCCGCGCGAGTGGCCATTGAACGACGATTACTGGGCGACGATTGGTGCTTCGCCGCTGACGGCGTGGAGCGCGAAGCGAACGATGATCGGGACGCCGCTTTTGAAATCATCGCCCGCAGCGGCGAGGCCAAGCCGGAGGAACAGGCCGCCCGCCTGGCGAGTTTTTTAACTCGACGCGAAAGCGAGGGCTACCAGTTCTGCCTCCTCTTCATCCCGCCCGATGAGTCAGCGTGGGAGGCAGTCGCCGCGCAATCGGCGGCGACGCTCGCCATGCGAGTTCAGGTCTTGACCGCGGCCGGCGAAATTCTCCCCGATCAGGCCCCGCCGCGCGGTGTCGGCGAAATTATGGGCCGCTGGCTGATCAAACCGCGCGGCCGCGATGGCGTCTCGCTGTCCGAAATACGCTCCCGCGCCGGATCCGTGAAAGGTTTGGCCAATGAACTGATTGTCGTTGAGAGAAACTCCGGACGTAGCGTCAGCGATATGCTGGGAGATAGGGGTTAACCCGCGTGGGGCAAGAAAAATCGATTTGGTGGAAGGTCCCCGGCATCCTGATCTGGATGGCGGCAGCCGGGCTTGCGGCTGTGAACTTTACATCGGGAGCCGGGCTGACTGCTGTTCTCGCCGGCGTACTGACAGCGTTTTATTTGAGCGATCGGCTCGGCGGCCTACCCGTCCGCCTGCCCCGGCTGTGGCTCATCTCGGGCTGCGGCCTGGGCTTGGTCACGCTCGCCGGCGTCCTTCTCCGCGGCAGCGAATCCGCCGCGCGAATCCTCAACAGCGCCGGCGTTTACAACATCACCGAAGCCGCCGTCTGGCTCGTCTTGCCACTGGCGCTATTGACCCCGCTACTCGTCTCGGCCACCCGTTATTCCACATTCCTCTCCATCGAAGCCGCCCTCCTCGTAGGCATTTTCGCAGGCGTTTTCGCCGCGCACCGTGAAGGCTCCCTGCACCGGCCGTATTTCATCACCGATTGGCTCCTCGAACGCAATTACGATCCGCTGCCAT